>DASYES010000688.1:0-5359 GCA_036498885.1 Pseudonocardia sp. | reverse complement strand
CGAGACCGTGTTCGGTCCTCATGCGCGTGCTCCCCTCGCGATCGTTGGCCACAGTCGCTCCGCGCCCTCTTCGGTGAGCACGGCGCCGAACCGAGTGGTCCAGGTGCGCTCGCCGCCGTACTCCTCGCGCCACGACCACAGCCGACGAGTGAGCTGGCCGAGCTCGTACTCCCTGGTCATACCCATCGCGCCCGTGGCCTGGTGCGCGGCGGCTGCGATGACTCCGGCCGCCTCGGAAGCCACGGACTTCGCGGCCGCGACGTCGACGAACGACGGGTCGTCGCGGGCGTTCGCGGCGGCCACGCGCGCGGCCATTCGCACTGCCTCAGTCTGCTCCGCGATGCGCACGAGGTGGGCTGCCACGGCCTGGAACCGGGCCACTGGCCGGCCGAACTGCACGCGCTCGTTCGTGTAGGCCACCGTGATGTCGCGGATCTGTCCCGCGGCTCCTGCGATGAGGGCGGCGCGGGACAGCGCGCCTCGCAGAACGAGCGCGTCCGCGTCGACCCCGGGCGGGGCGGCGGCCGCCTCGGCCGGCACCACTCCGTCGAGGTACACGGTGTCGCGAGGTTCCCCGGCCAGGTTCGTCCCCGGCTCGATACGGGCCGACACCGGGTCGACGGCCACGATCTGACGGCCGCCGATGTCGCCGCCGTCGACGAGGAACACCACGCGCGCCGCCCGTCGCGCCCACGGAACCCGTGGCACGCGGCCGACGAGCGCGCCGGACCGGAACGTGAGGTCGTGGGCAGGTGCGGTCGTCGTCGGGCCCGGCGGCACCGGCAGCCCTCCCGCCGCCAGCAGCCAGCCTGCGAGCAGCCCGGTTTCCGCCACGGGCAGCGGCGCGGCGTAGCGCCCAACCTGCTCGAGCACTGCACAGGCCTCGGCCACCGAGCCGCCCACCCCGCCGGCGTGCTCGGGCACGCCCACCCACGGGAAACCGCCGTCGGCCAGAGCCGACCACAGGTCAGGTGCCCAACCGGTGCCCTCGACCTCGGCCACCGCCTGCGACGTGCAGCGGTCGGCGAGCAGTTCCCCGACGGCCTCGGCCACCAGCTCTGCGTCCGAGCTGGGAGGTCCACCGACGGGGCCGGTCACCGGGCCAGTCCCTTCGCCGCGATGCTGCGCAACACCTCGGTGGTGCCGCCGCGGAGCGTGAACGCCGGTGAGGTCAGTACGGCCTCGGCGAGCAGCTCCTCGAACAGGCCCGGCCCGCCCGGATCGATCTCCTGTCCGGCCACGTGCCGCAGCATCTCCACCACCTCCTGCTCGTGCAGCGTCCCGATGTCCTTCACCAGCGCCGCCTCCACTGCGGGTGCCGCGCCGTGCTCGAGCGAGCGAGCGACGGCGAGCGACAGCTGGCGGATGGTCCACAGCTTCGCGGCGGCGCGGCCGACGACGGCGCGTTGGCCGTCGTCGAACGCCGGACCTCGCTCCGCGACGAAATGCGTGAGCAGACCGAGGACCGACAGGTACCGGTCCGGGCCCGAGCGCTCGTAGGCCAGCTCCGAGGTCACCTGGTGCCAGCCCGATCCGATCTCGCCGAGCACCCGCTCGTCGGGCACGAACACGTCCTCGAACACCACTTCGTTGAAGTGGTGCGAGCCGTCGAGGAACGGGATCGGCGAGATCTGCACCCCGGGTGCGTGCAGGTCCACGATCAGCTGCGAGAGGCCGTGGTGGCGGTCCGCTGCCGGCGAGGTGCGGCACAGCACCACGAAGAAGTGGTTGAGGTGCGCCGCACTCGTCCAGATCTTGGTGCCGTTGAGTACCCACCCACCGTCGACGCGCGTGGCCGTGGTGCGCACAGCTGCGAGGTCCGAGCCGGCATCGGGCTCGCTCATCCCGAGCGAGAACCAGCACTCGCCGGTGGCGATCCGTGGGAGGAACCACCGCCGCTGCTCCTCCGTGCCGAACGCCAGCAGCGTCGGCGCCGTCTGCCGCTCGGCCACCCAGTGCGCGAGGATCGGCGCTCCGGCCGCCAGCAACTCCTCCACCACCACGAACCGTTGCACCGCAGTCGCCCCTGTGCCGCCGTACTCCTGAGGGATCGACATCCCGACCCAACCTCTGGCCGCGAGCTTGCGGGAGAACTCGGGGTCGTGCCGCCCCCCGAGACCAAGCCCCGGGCGGAAACCGGGCGGCAGCTCCTCGGCGAGGAACGCGCGGACGTCGACCCGCAGGCGCTCCTCCGCAGGGGACAGCGGAGTGGGGCGGAAGATCATGCGCTGCTCCTCTTGCCATCAGGGTTGTCGGGCACGACGACGGCGCCGGCGCGCGCGAGCCTGTCGACGTCGTGGCCGGCGAACCCCAGTTCCTGCAGCACGGCAGCGGTGTCGGCGGCGAACGCGGGGGACGGGCGGTTCGTCATGGCGGGTGTGTCGGAGAACCGGATGGGCGCGCCGAGTGCGCGGTAGCGCCCGATCACCGGGTGGTCGATGTCGGCGATCAGCCCTTCGGCCTCGACGTGCGAGTCGCTGAGCACCTCGTCGAGGGCCCGCACTTCGGCGCAGGGCACGTCGGCGGCCCGCAGCGCGTCGAGCCACGCTACGCTCGGCCGCGTCGCGAGGAGCTCGTCGAGCCTCCGACGCACCGTGCCGGGGTCGCCGCGCAACTCCTCGACCGGGAGTCCTGCGACCGCGGCGAGCCGTTCCTGCGTAGGTGGGCTCCCTGCCCCGACGGCGATCGCGCCGTCGGCGGTGGCGAACACCCGGTAGTGCGCGGTATGGGTGAGGTGGTCGACCTGGTGTGCCGCGCGGGCAGCCGCGATCGCGTCCCGCCCGGCCCGTTCCCGGCGCAGGCGCGGCAGCTCGTCGGCGACGAACCCCGCACGCCACCCGTCCACCGCCTCGACGTGGGAGAGCTGGTTGTTCTGCACGGTCAGCGCCGCCCCGAGCAGCGAGACGTCGATTCGCTGGCCGCGTCCCGTGCGGTCGCGTGCGTAGAGCGCCATCGTCACGCCGGCGAGCAGCAGCAGGGCGGCGGTGTAGTCGGCCACCTGCACCTCGCTGTGCCGGGGGACGCCGCCGTCCTCCGCGCCGAGCGCGGCAACGAGGCCGGAGTGTGCCTGCAGGACGACGTCCATGCCGGGCAGGCCGGCATCCGGCCCGACCGTCCCGTAGCCCGCGACGAGGCCGTGCACCAGCCGCGGATGGCGGGCGGACAACGTGGTCCAGTCCAGTCCGCGTCGCACCACCGCGCGCGGACTCATGTTGACCAGGACCACGTCGGCGAGCCCGACCAACCGATCCACGACGAGGCCCGCGTCCGGGTGCGAGAGGTCGAGCGCCACGGATTGCTTGCCGCGGTTCTTGATCGCGAATTGGCGGCTCTCCATGGGCGCGAGCTGCCCGGCCCGCCGGTAGGCGTCGCCGTGCGGAGGCTCGACCTTGATCACCCGTGCACCGGCGTCGGCCATCAGCTGCGCACAGAACGGCACGGAGACGAACTGGCCGAACTCCACGACGGTGACGCCGTCCAGGGCGCCCGTCATACCGGTTCCCGTTCCGCCGTGAGCAGGTGGCAGGCCGCGCTGCCGCCGCCCTCGACCGCGACGGTCGGCGGGGCGACCTCCCGGCAGACGTCCATCGCCGAGGGACAGCGCGTCACGAACGGGCATCCGGGGGGCGGGTTGGCCGGGTCGGGGAGATCACCTGCGAGGGGGGTGCGCCGCCCCGTGGCCGCGCGCTTGGGGTGCGAGGCGGGGATCGCCGAGAGCAGCGCTTTCGTGTACGGGTGGGCCGGGGCCTCGTACACACGGTCGGTGGGGCCGCTCTCGACCACGTGACCGAGGTACATGACCGCGACCTCCTGCGCGATGTGCCGTACCAGCGCGAGGTCGTGTGCGATGAAGAGGTAGGACAGCCCGAACTGCTCGCGCAGGTCCTCGAGCAGGTTGATCACCTGGTTCTGGGTGGACACGTCGAGCGCCGAGACGGCTTCGTCGCACACCACCAGACTCGGCCGGAGCGCAATGGCTCTGGCGATCGCGACGCGCTGGCGTTGCCCGCCGGAGAACTCGTGCGGGTAGCGGTCGGCGTGCCCGGGCGGCAGACCCACCACGTCGAGCAGCTCGCGCACGCGGGCCTCGGTGTCGCGGCGGGACAGGCCCTCGTGCTCGAGCAGCGGCTCGGCGATGCTGTCGCCGATCACCGAGCTCGGGTCGAGCGAGGAGTACGGGTCCTGGAACACCATCTGCATGCGCCGTCTCGCCGCACGCAGCGCCCGCCCGCGCAGTGCCGTGACGTCCTGTCCGTCGAGGCGGACCCGGCCACTACGTACCGGGACGAGCCGCAGCACCGCCCTGCCCAGCGTCGACTTCCCGGAGCCGGACTCGCCGACGAGACCGAGCGTGCTGCCTCGCTCGATCTGCAGGCTCACGCCGTCGACAGCGCGCAGCACTCGCCCGCGACGTTGCAGTCCGGGCTTGCCGAACGTGACGCTCACGTCCTCGACCTCGAGCAGGGCCGTTCCCGTGCCGGTCATCAGAGGGCTCCTCGCAGGCTCAGCTCGTCGTGCCGGATGCACCGGGACAGGTGCGCGGGCCGGCTGGGGACGAGGGAGGGCGGCTCAAGGCAGACGGTGGTGGCGTGGGTGCAACGGGGCGCGAACCGGCAGCCCGGCGGCAGCGCCCACGGCTCCGGCGTGCGACCCGGGATCGCCGGCAGCCGTTGCCCCCGCGCGCCGATCTGCGGAACGGCCGCGAGAAGGCCCTCGGTGTAGGGGTGGCGCGGATGATCGAACAGCTCGCCGACCTCGGCCTGCTCCACGATCTGCCCTGCGTACATGACGACGACGCGCTCGCACACCTCGGCGACCACGCCCAGGTCGTGCGTGACCAGCAGCACGGACATGCCCAGCTCGGCCCGCATGGCCACGAGCAGCTCGAGCACCTGTGCCTGGATCGTCACGTCGAGCGCGGCGGTGGGCTCATCCGCGATGAGCAGCCGTGGATCGCAGCTGACCGCCATCGCGATCATGGCGCGCTGCCGCATGCCACCCGAGAACTCGTGCGGGTAGTCGTCGAGCCGGCGCTGCGCGTGCGGGATGCCGACGAGGTCCAGCACCTCGACGGCGCGGGCCCGCGCCGCGCGACGGGAGAGCCCACGGTGGCGCCGCACGGTCTCGGCGATCTGGTCGCCGATGGTGAATGCCGGGTTGAGGCTGGTCATCGGCTCTTGGAAGACCATCGCCACCTCGTTGCCGCGCACCGAGCGCAGCTCCTTCTCGGACAGCGCGAGCAGGTCACGGCCACCGAGGTCGACGCGACCGCCCGCGATCCGGCCTACTCCACGGGGGAGTAGCCGCAGTACCGAGAGGCCTGTGACCGTCTTGCCCGAGCCGGACTCGCCCACCAGCC
>DASYES010000687.1:0-9183 GCA_036498885.1 Pseudonocardia sp. | reverse complement strand
CTCCTCGGTCGGTCGACTCCGACCGGGCAACCGTGACCGTCGCCACCGACGGCGACGGGCCTGCGCGGCGCGCTGCCGAGGAGTTGTCCACAGGGCGGTTCAGCTGGGCTGAGCGCCTCCGCGACCCTCGCCGTCCTCCCCGTTGTCGCCGCTCCCGTCGCCGGTGTCCTTGTCGTCGTGGCCGGCAAGGAACCGCTCCACCTCGGCGGCGAGCTCGTCGGCGCTGGGCAGCTCTCCCGAGAGGCCGAGGCTCGAACGGTCGCCGCGGCCGGTGGCCACCATGTCGTACTGCCGTTCCAGGGCCTGCACGACCTGGCGCACCTCCTCGGAGCCCGCGACCTGCTCGGCGATCTCCGCCTCGGCCAGCTCAGCGGCCTTGGACAGCCCTTCGGTGGGAAGGTAGAGCCCCGCTGCGATCCCGATGTGGTCCAGCAGCACACGGGCGGCCTGCGGGTACTCGGCGCGCGCCAGATAGTGCGGAACGTGGACCGCGAACCCCATCGCGTCGAGCCCGGCCTCACCGAGGCGGAACTCCATCAGCCCCACCGCGCTGCCCGGGACCTGCGCAGTGGCGAACCACGCCTCGTGCCCCTCGGTGAGCTCGGGCCGCGTGCCGTGGACGGTGACCCCGATGGGGCGGGTGTGCGGCACGGCCATCGGGATCGCCGTGAGGTTGATCACCAGGCGGACGCCGAGCCGGCGCACGATCTGCTCGACGGCGACGCAGAACCGCTCCCACTGCACATCCGGCTCGGGCCCCGTGAGCAGCAGGTAGTCCGTGTCGCCCGTGTCCTTCAGGGCGACGACGTCGAGCTGGGGCCGCTCGTAGGCGGCCCAGTGGTCGGACTCGAAGCGCAGCGGAGGCCGCCTCGATCGATAGTCCACGAGCTGGTCGATGTCGAAACGCGCGACCGTCCGCGCCTCACGGTCCGCCAGGATCGCGTCCACGGCCAGCTGCGCCGCGTTCCCCGCGTCGACGAAACCCTCGAGCGCCACGAGTAGCACGGGCTCCTCGACATCCGGCGCGTCAGCCGCCACCTCGTAGAGCTCAGCCGGGTCCAGCACCGCACACCTCCGGTTCCTCGACGGGGTCGCACCCCGCCCGTCGCAACGTCGCACGGTCCGGGGTCCCCCGGCGAGCAAGTCTCCCCGTGCAACGTGAACTTCCCCGCACAGCATCCCGTTCAGGCGTCCCTGCCCGCACCATGAGGAGGAAATGAAGCTGCATCATCGCGTCTGGGTGGTCTGGGCTGTCGGTCTGGCCGCTTATCTCGTCGGCGTCATGCATCGCACCTCCTTCGGCGTCGCCGGACTCGACGCGGCGGCCCGCTTCAGCGCGGGCCCGGCGGCGCTGTCCGGGTTCGTGGTGCTGCAGTTGCTCGTCTACGCGAGCCTCCAGATACCCGTCGGTGTGCTGCTCGACCGGTTCGGCGCCCGGCGGCTCGTCGTAGCCGGAGCGTTCACGATGGCCGCCGGTCAACTGGTGCTCGCGCTCGCCACCGACCTGCCGCTGGCGATCCTCGCGCGCGTGCTGGTCGGCGCCGGCGACGCGCTGACGTTCATCAGCGTGCTCTCCGTCGTCACGGCCTGGTTCCCGGCCCGGCGAGTGCCGCTGATGACGCAGCTCACCGGCTTGATCGGACAACTCGGGCAAGTGCTGAGCGCGGTTCCGCTCGCCCTGCTGCTGCACGGCTCCGGCTGGACGGCCGCGTTCGCGTCGGCGGCCGGGCTCGGGGTGGCCGTCGCGGTCGCGGCGCTGGCGGTGGTGCGCAACCGGCCACCGGGTGCACCCGCGCCGCCACCGGCAGCGTCCCCCCGTGAGGTGGTCGACGGGCTCGTCTCGTCGTGGCGGGAGCCGGGCACCCGGCTCGGGCTGTGGACCCATATGGGCACGCAGTTCTCGGGCACGGTGTTCGCGCTGCTCTGGGGCGTGCCGTACCTGGTGGTGGGCCAGGGGCTCTCGCCCGCGGCAGCGAGCGCGATGCTCGCGCTGCTCGTCGGCGTCGGCATCGTCGCGGGCCCGCTGTTCGGCGAGTTCACCGCCCGGCACCCGCTGCGCCGGTCGTGGCTGGTGTTGGCGGTGATCGGGACGACCGCGGTGATGTGGACGGTCGTGCTGGCGGTGCCGCCGCCGGCTCCGCGCTGGCTTTTGGTGCTGCTGGTGTGCGTGCTGGCGCTGGGCGGCCCGGCGTCCATGGTGGGTTTCGACTACGCGCGCACCTTCAATCCGGGGCACCGGCAGGGCGCGGCGGTCGGCATCGTCAACGTCGGTGGGTTCTTCGCGTCGCTGGTCGTGTCACTCGCGGTGGGTGTGGTGCTCGGGCAGATCGGTCCGGACGGTGGGTACAGCCCCGACGCGTTCCGGGGTGCCTGGATCGTGCAGTACGTGATCTGGAGCCTTGCGCTCGTCGGAGTGCTGGGGGCCCGCCGTCGCGCTCGCCGCAAACTGGCGGTCGAGGGCGTCGTGGTGCCTCCGCTGCGTGAGCTGTTGGCCGCGCGGCGTCGCGCCCGCTGACCGTCCCGACCTCCGTCGCACACGCCGGGCCCGAGCCCATCACCCAATAGTGACAATGCTTATCATTCCCAGGTACGGTGAAGTCGATCTTGGGAGGCCGGGTGCGAATCGCGTTCGTCGGCAAGGGCGGTAGCGGGAAGACGACGTCGGCGGCGGTGTTCAGCCGATACCTTGCCGAGCTCGGCCGTCCGGTCCTCGCGATCGACGCCGACATCAACCAGCATCTGGGCGCGGCTCTCGGCGACGACGGGCGGCCGCCCCGCGCGCTCGGCGCCGACCTGGTGTGGCTCAAGGACCACCTGCGCGGCACCAACCCACGCATCCCCTCCGCCGATGTGATGATCAAGACGACCCCGCCCGGCGCGGGGTCGCGGCTGCTCGACCTCGCGACGGACGGTGAGCTGCTCCAGCGGTACTCGGCGCTCGCCGGCGGCGTGCGCTACCTCGTGACCGGCGAGTTCGACGAAGCCGATGTGGGCGTCTCCTGCTATCACTCGAAGACGGGCGCCGTGGAGCTCTACCTCAACCACCTCGTCGACGGCCCGGGTGAGTACGTGGTGGTCGACATGACGGCGGGCGCCGACGCCTTCGCGTCCGGTCTCTTCACCCGCTTCGACCTGACGGTGCTGGTGAGCGAGCCGACCAAACGCGGCATCGGGGTCTACCGCCAGTACGCCGAGCACGCCGCCGGTCACGGCGTGGCGCTGCGGGTGGTCGGCAACAAGGTGGCCGACCCGGATGACGTCGCCTACCTGCGCGACCACGCAGGCGACGCCCTGCTCGGATGGTTCGGCCAGTCGGCGTGGGTGCGGGCGGCCGAGCGCGGTGAGCCCGCCCCGATCACCGCACTGGAGCCGGCCAACCTTGCGGTGCTCGACACCGTGCTCTCCGCGCTCGACGACCAGCGGCGCGACTGGACGGCCTACCACCGGGGCACCGTGGAGTTCCATCTGCGCAACGCCGCCGCCTGGGCCAACCGTGCGGTCGGCGCCGACCTCGCCGCGCAGGTCGACCCGGAGTTCGTCCCCGGACCGGTCGCGGTCCGGGCCGCAAGTGTGTGACCGACCGATCCGTCCGCATCCAGGAGGTTCCGTGTCCCTCGACGTCCCCACCCACGTGCTGACCGCAGCAGAACGCGGCGAGCTCGACGACGTGCAGTTCGTCGCCGTCGTCCGGGACTCGCTGCCCTATGCCTGGGAGGTGGTCACCGCTGCCGCCGAGGACCGCGCAGCGCGTCCCGCCGCCCGGTTCGGCGAGCACGAGGTGCCCCCGCCGTCGGAGGGGGAGCGCGGTCAGCTGTTGCGAGCGCTGGCAAGCAATGCGATCCGGGGCGCGCTCGAGCGGCACTTCGGCGTGGTGTTCGCGTTCCAGAACTGCCATCGTGTGGCGGCGTTCGCCCCCGCAGACGTCGACGGTGCGGCGTACCGGGAGTTCATCAGCCCGCGCGGCCAGATCCTCAACCAGAGCCCGGAACTGCGGGACTGCTGATCCTGCGGTGAACATGACCGTGTGCGGCTACGACCCTCGGGCTCGTAGCCGCGCACGTCCCCCTGATTATTCGGCGAGCAGTCGGTAGATCGTCCTGCGGGCCTCGGTCAGTGCCGTGGTGGCTGCCGTGATCTGCTCCGGGTTACCGGCGGCCATCACCTGCTGGGCTGCGGCGTGGAGCTGGCCGAGCTGCTCCCACAGCTCGCCTGCCCCGTTGTCGTCGCCGTCGTCGCCGCCCACCGACGCCCAGACCGCGTCCAGTTCGTCGCGGTGCTCCTCGACGTATCGGGTGCCCTCCTCGGTGAGGTGGACGACCCGGCGGCCCTCGGCCTGCTCCACGCGGACCAGGCGCTCGTCCTCCAGCTGGGACAGGGTGGGGTAGACCGATCCCGGGCTCGGGCGCCAGGCCCCACCGGTGCGCTCGCTGATCTCCTGGATGATCTCGTAACCGTGTCGCGGCTGCTCCGCGACCAGAGCCAGCACTGCGGCGCGGATGTCGCCGCGGGCGGTCCGCCTGCCGCGCCTTCCGTGGTGTCCCGGAAAGCCGCCGCGGGGATGCATGCCCGGGCCGAAACCTGGGCCGAAGGGCGGTCGGCCGCGGCGTTCACGCCGCCCGTGCCCGTGGCCGCGCCTGCCGTGGTGCCCGTGGTCGCCGTCGTCGTCCGGGCCGTCGAACGGACGTGGTGGCATGGGCGCGCCCATTGCGGCGGCCATCGGTCCGGCCGGCGGCACCGGGCGTTCGTGCCCGTGTCCGTGTCCGTGCCCGTGCCCGCGACCGAAGGGGTTGCCTCGCAGGCCTGCGCCTCCGAAGCCGGGGAAGGGAAGGTTCCACGCGGGGTTCATCGCGTTCATCTCGTCGTCTCCTCGAACGGTGCGAGCCTCCTGCTCGGATAGCAGCGAGTAGCTCGTGTGCGATCACGATATATCGCGATACGGTGCAGAGCTATCGCGCGTGACGGGGGTCACACTCTACTGGGCTGCCGCGAAGGCGAGCAGCTCCTTGTTCAGCCGGTCTTTCTCCGTCACGTACAGCCCGTGCGGCGCACCGAGGTAGACCTCCAGCCTGCTGTTCGGGAGCAACGCTGCGGTCGGCCGACCGGTGAAGTCGATCGGGGCCGATGCGTCGGCGTCGCCGTGCACCACCAGTGCGGGGATGTCGATCGAGCGCAGCTCGGCCTGCATGTCGGTGCCCATCGCCTGCAGGGTGGCGCTCTGCACCTCGAGCGGGGTGAGCAGGATCGATCGGACCGCGTCGTCCACCAGCGCCGGGGAGAGCCACGCGCCGGTGCTGCTCGTGGCGAAGTACGCCGGTGCCCCGTCGTGGAACCACTTCGGGCGGTCGGCGCGCAGTCCCGCCGCAATCGCCTCCAGGCGCTCCGGAGTGACGCGGCCGGGTGTCATCGCGCCGACGTACGCCGCGCGGTCCACGCGGCCGGTGCCGTAGCGGGTGAGGTAGCGCGTCAGCTCGAGAGTTCCGAGGCTGTGCGCGACGAACACGACCCGGCGCAGGTCCAGCTGATCGAGCAGCCCGGCCAGGTCGCCTGCAAGGGTGTCGAGGTCGTATCCCGTGCCCGGGACGTCCGAGCGGCCGTGGCCGCGCCGGTCGAGTGCGATGCAGCGGTACCCCGCCTCGCGGAAGGCCGCGACCTGGTACTCCCACATCGTCGAGCTCAGCGACCAGGCGTGGACGAACACGGCCACCGGGCCTGTGCCGCCGCCGTCGTAGTAGTAGAGCCTGGTGCCGTCCGTGGCCTCGATGTGCGGCATGTCGCTTCCCTTCACGTCTGCCGGATGTGTCGATGTCGACGATCGGGCATGCCGCGTGGCCGGTCGATTACGCCGGGGGTAACGAGGTGCGTCACCCACTCGGGGGGGTCCGGCCCAGGATCGGGGCTGGTACGAACACGGAGCGGTCGTTCGAGGAGCCGCGGGACCGGGCGGGGACCGAGGAGGTCGGATCACATGCTGCTGAAGATCCTGGGCATCGCTGTGGTCATCTGGCTGGCCCTCGCGGTGCTGGGGGCGGTGTTCGAGTTCCTCGGCACCGCGCTCGTGATCGGCGCCGTGGTGGTGGTCGGCATGGTCACGTACTCCGCCGTGAAGGCCGGGCGCTCCCGCCGGTCCATCGGTCGCTAGCGACCGGTGCCCGGAAGCGTGCCGCACCTCTCGTTCACGTAGGCCTGAACGCGTTCGCGCGCAGCGGCGAGCTCCGGTGCCGCGAGTCGGGCGTTGAGCTGCGGGTCGCGGGCTACAGCGGCCCCGTTTCCGCCGTTGGCCAGTAGGGCATCAAGCTGCAGACCCATCGAGTCCACCGTGAGCTGGACGTCGTCGTGGATCTCTTCAGGCGCGGAATTCAGCATCGCGGCGCCAGCTCGCCGCACGCCGTCGACGGTGTTCGTCAGTTCCTCGGGACTGGCGCCGCCGCGCGTGATCAGGGCCGACAGCGGCCGCACCGCGGCAACGTTCTGCTGGGCGGCGACGCAGAAGGGGCTCGAGGCGGGCGGCGCCGCACGAGTCGGCTCGCGGCTGTCGGCATCGGCGACGGACCCGCCGCACCCCGCCGTGATGGCGCAGGCGACCAGCGTGGCGGCCAGCATCCTGGCACGCGAAACGAGACCCATCGTCACTTCCCCGAAAGCGATCTGTGGAGGTGCAGACGATAGACCGCGCCCGTATCGGTCCTTGTGAGGTGGCTGCCCCGAATGGGTCCACTTCACCCGTCCGGAACGTTCTCGGTGTCCTGATCGTTGTTCTGGACGTGGCCACCATCGGACCGCGCCGAATCGCGGCGTTCACCGCCCTCGGGCGTGTACTGGTCAACGGACTCAGGCCGGGCGCCCCGGGGTTCGGCGACCGGCTGCGCTCGGTGCCCCGGTTGGTGCGTGGTGCCTTCTCGGGGCGTTATCCCGAGCTGACCCGCGGTCGGCTCGGGCTCCTGCTGCTCGCGCTGGCCTATCTGGTCTCGCCGATCGACCTCGTCCCCGAGGCCTTCCTGGCCCTGCTGGGCATCGGCGACGATGTCATCGTCGCGCTGTGGCTCGGAGGCGCCGTTCTCGTCGAGACCGAGCGGTTCCTCGCATGGGAACGCAACCAGCCGGTCGTGATGGACCAGCAGCCCGCCTGACGCAGGGTCGATCTTGTACCGCACTCGCGGCCCCTTACGGTGAGCGCCATGCCGATCCTCGAAGTCCATCTCGTCGAGGGGATGCACACCCCCGCACAGCACGCCGAGATGCTCACGGCGATGAGTCTCCGCTGCGCGGAGCTGCTTGATGCGTCCCTGGATCAGGTGCGCGCCTACGCCACGCTGCACCGGCCCGAGCACTGGGCCACCGCGGGTAGCCCCGTGTCGGGACGCTCGGCCCCGTATTTCACGGCCACCCTTTTGGAAGGCCGGTCCACCGAGCAGCGCCACAGGCTGCTCGGTGGACTCACCGACATCATCGTCGACGTACTCGGCGCCGACCGGCGGATGGTGCAGGGCCGGATCATCTCGGTGCGGCCCGAGGACTGGGCGATCGGCGGCGTGCCGGCCACCGCCCGCCGAGGTGAGCCGCGCGCCCGCACCGTCACCGGGACCTGAACGAGCTCCGCCGGTTGCTTCCGGCCGGTTCCAGCTCAGCGTTGGGCCCACGGGCCTACGCCACCCACCCGCTCCACGGCGATCCGCACCACGAAGCCGGGCGGCGGGTCGGGTGGCAGCGGGAACTCGGCGTTCGGCCCGGCGTAGATCTTGACGAGCCGCTGCAGCAGCTCGGGCGCCCCACCCTCGGTGACGGTGGCCGTGCCGTGGATCAGCAGGTTGTGTTGCATCCCCATCGCGTTGCGCTCCTCGGAGTCCAGCGACAGGACGATGCGGGGGTTGCGTCGTAGGTTGCGAACCTTCCGGTGCTCGGGAAGGTGTGCCATCACGATCTCGTCGCCGTCGAGCCCGATCCACACTGCGCTGAGGTGAGGGCTGCCATCGGCGTTGACCGTGGCGCAGTGGGCGAGCCGCCCGGACTCGATCAGGGCACGAGCGCTGTCGGGAAGGGTGGCCACCGGCGCACCGTAGTGCGTGGTCCTACCGGTCGCCGCAGATTTCGTGCCCCGCCAGGTGGCCGCGCGGCCCTGATGGTAGGCATCGACCGTGGGAACGATGCGCGTGATCACGCAGCTCTCGACCGGTGGCCCCGAGGTGCTCGAAGTCGGTGAGGCGGAGGTACCGACGCCGCTGCCCACCGAGATCCGCGTTCGCGTCGCTGCGGCGGGAGTCAACCCGGTGGACTGGAAGACGCGCGCAGGCGCAGGCATGGCCCCCGTGATCGGTCCGCCCCCGTTCACCGTGGGCTGGGACGTCGCGGGCACCGTCGACGCGGTCGGCCCCGGCGTCACCCGGTTCTCCGTGGGCGACTCGGTGTTCGGGATGCCGTGGTTCCCGCGCCAGGCCGGCGCGTACGCCGAGTTCGTCACCGCTCCCTCACGGCACTTCGCGCATCGGCCCGCCGGCCTGTCGGAGGTGGAGGCGGCCGGGCTTCCGCTCGCGGGACTCACCGCGTGGCAGGCGCTGGTGGACATCGCGGGTGTGCAGCCGGGCCAGCGGGTTCTCGTGCACGGTGCCGCGGGCGGGGTCGGGCACCTGGCGGTCCAGATCGCCAAGGCTCGGGGCGCCTACGTGACCGGCACCGCCTCCGTCGGCAAGCACAACCTGCTCAACGACCTGGGGATCGACGAGGCCGTTGACTACCGGACCGAGGCGTTCGAGAAAGTGATCGAACCCGTCGACCTCGTCCTGGACATGTTCGGCGGCGAGGTGGCCGTGCGCTCGCTCGACGTGCTGCACCCCGACGGCCGGCTGATCTGCCTGCCCTCGGCCGCGGCGGCGGATGCCATGACCGCGGCGGCGGACCGGGGCCTGCGAGCCACCGGCATGCTCGTGGAACCCGACGGCGACGGTCTCGACGAACTCGCCGAACTGGTCGACGACCGGCGGCTGCGGGTGCTCGTGGCCGAGACCTTCCCTCTGGAACGGGCCTCGCATGCCCATCGGGCCGGCGAGCTCGGGCACACCACCGGGAAGTTGGTGCTGACGACCTGAGCCGGTTGTCGCAGCTCCGTGCTCTCGCGGCACCGCGAGCGCTGATCCGGATGGTCGGGCTCAGCCCGACACGTCGGTCAGCGCGGCGTCGAGGATCTCCAGA
>DASYES010000686.1:0-1569 GCA_036498885.1 Pseudonocardia sp. | reverse complement strand
GCGCCGGTACAGCTCGGCGAAGCCCTGGATCGAGGTCAGCGGGGTGCGCAGCTCGTGCGAGGCGTCCGCGAGGAACTGGCGCAGCCGCTGCTCGGAGGCGGTACGGGCGGCCAGCGCGGCCTCGATCTGGCCGAGCATGGTGTTGAGCGTGATGCCCAGCCGGCCGACCTCGGTGTGCGGGTCGTTGCCCTCGATCCGTCGGGACACCTCACCGCGGGCGATCGCCTCCGCGGTGTCCTCCATGTGGTTGAGCGGGGCCAGGCCCAGCCGCACCACCGAGGCGGCGGCCAGCCCGAGCAGCACGAGCATGAGCAGGGTGACCGCGGCGTCGATCGCGCTCAACCGGTCGGCGGTCGCGTCGACCTGGCGCAGGGACACCGCGACGGCGACCAGCTCGCCGTCCGAGCGGTGGGCCGTCACCATGCGCCACGCGTCGCCGCCGTGGGCGTCGCGCACCGTGAACGGGCCGCCGTCGGCGCGGTCCGCCAGCGTGGTGAACGGGCCCAGGTTGGGAGCCGAGCTGCCCTCGGCGTCGGCACCGCTGCGCAGCAGCCTCCCGTCCGGCGCGAAGATGTAGACCCGCAGCTCCGGGAAGAGGTTCTGCATGAAGCGCGGGCGCGCGGCCGGCAGGTCCGACTCGCCGGAGGCGGGGGTGTGCTGGTAGGCCGGCACGGTGGAGCGCAGCTGCTGGTCGATGCGGCCGAGCAGGTACGAGTGCAGCAGGAGCAGGCCGGCGAGGTTCGCCAGGATCAGGGCGATCCCGGCCAGCGCCGCGATAGCCACCACCATTCGGGACCGCAGGCTCCAGCGCCGCCACCGTCGAGGTCGCCAGCGCCGCAGGCCGCGGCGGGAGATCACTCCTCGGCACCCCTGGGCAGGCGCAGGGCGTACCCGACGCCGCGCACGGTGTGGATCAGCGGCGGGGAGACCTTGTCGATCTTCCGACGCAGGTAGTAGACGTAGGACTCGACGATGCGTCCCTCGCCACCGAAGTCGTAGCTCCAGACCCGGTCCAGGATCTGCGCCTTGCTGACCACCCGCCCCGCGTTGGTCAGCAGGTAGCGCAGCAGCTTGAACTCGGTGGGCGACAGATCGACGAGCTTGCCGCCCCGGCGCACCTCGTGGGCGTCCTCGTCCATCTCCAGGTCGGCATAGCGCAGGACGCCGTCGTCGGGCGTCGGGGTGGGCTCGGCGTGCGTGCGGCGCAGGATCGCCCGGATCCGCAGCACGACCTCCTCCAGGCTGAACGGCTTGGTCACGTAGTCGTCGCCGCCGACGGTCAGCCCCGAGATCCGGTCCTCCACCGAGTCCCGCGCGGTCAGGAACAGCACCGGTACCGGCCGGCCGGTGGCGCGCAGCCGCTGGGCGACCTGGAAGCCGTCGAGATCCGGCAACATCACGTCCAGTACCACGAGGTCGGGCTGGAACTCGGCGGCGGTGAGCAGCGCCTCGTTCCCCCCGCCGGCGGAGCGCACGTCGAAGTCGATCAGCCGCAACGTGGCGGAGAGCAGGGCGGAGATGTTGGGCTCGTCGTCGACGACGAGCACTTTTGTCTGCCGGCTTGTCACG
>DASYES010000685.1:0-2033 GCA_036498885.1 Pseudonocardia sp. | reverse complement strand
CGTCCGGCAGGTGGAGCCCGGGCCGCTCGTACTCCGGCCACAGTCGCGGGAGATCGACGTTGCCCGGGATGGCATAGGTCGGGACGGTCATCGCCGCGAACAGCCGGTCGTACTGCTCTCGCACGGCGTGCTCGAGCACGGCGTCGGCGTCGGCGACGCGTGACCACGCGTCGCGGACGTACGCGACGAGCTCGCCGCGGGCACCGTTGGTGCGCAGCTGCGCGAAGCGGGTGCTCACGTCGGGGCCGAGGACGCGCCCGAGTATCCCGGCGGCGGGGTTGCCGTAGTCGACGTAGTCGATGAGGTCGCCCAGCACGAGCAGCGCGTCCGCGCCGTCCCCCGCCCGGGCCAGCGCCTCCACGTTGCCGTGCACATCGGACACCACGTGCACGCGCATGGTCGCCAACCTACGTCGGGGGCTCCCCCGGCGCGCGACCCGCCTCCAACCTGTCCTTACAGGCGAACGCGATGACCTTGGCCGCGCGCTGGCGCCTGCGGGCCTCCGCGGCTGCCCGGCGCGGCGAGGCCGGGCGGGGCGTGCCGTCCGGGCCGGCCGGGTCGGCGCGCAGGAAGTAGTGCAGCACGGTCCCGTCGAGCACGGGTTCGAGCCAGACCTCCATGCTCCCGACGAGGGCGCCCTGCACCGTCCAGCGCACCCCCTCCGCACCACGGTCGGTCATCACCTCGAGGCGCAGGTCGGGCCACAGCACCGGCCACCGGGCCGGTTGGGCGAGCTCGGCGGCCACCACTTCCGGCGCCACGGCGAGAAACGTCTCGTCAACCACGTCCACCGACGGCATGCACGCAGCGTGCCGGATCTGCCGCGGTCCGCGCACTCGACCCTCCCTACGGGGAGAGCTGCACGGTAGGTTGCCGTGAACCACAGCCAGCGCAGGCCAGGAGGTCAACGTCCGTGCGCGAGTACAGCGTCCCCGCAGCCTTCCGGGTCGGCGAGAAGGAGAACCTCGTCGACGCGGTCTACGACAACTCCGCACAGGACGCCACCACGCCGGCCTTCCGCCGCCGCATCGACGGCACGTGGTCCGAGGTGACCGCCGGGCAGTTCGCGGAGGAGGTCACCGCCGTGGCGCGCGGGCTGATCGCCGCGGGCGTGCAGCCGGGCGACCGCGTCGCACTGCTGTCGCGCACCCGCTACGAGTGGACGCTGATCGACTACGCCGTGCTGGCCGCAGGTGGCGTCACCGTGCCGATCTACGAGACCTCATCCGCGGAGCAGATCAGCTGGATCCTCGGTGACTCGGAGGCCGTCGCGATCGTCGTGGAGGCGGACAAGCACAGCACGCTCGTGCGGAGCGTGGCGGACGATCTCCCCCAGCTGCGGCACGTCTGGCAGATCGAGTCGGCCGCCGACGAGCCGGACACCTCACCGGCCGTCGAGCGGATCGTCGCGCTCGGCACCGACACCCCGGCCGACGAGGTGCACACCCGGCGGCGCGCCGTCACGGCCGACGACCTCGCCAGCCTCGTCTACACATCGGGCACCACCGGCCGGCCGAAGGGCTGCGAGCTCACCCACCGCAACCTGCTCACCGAGGTCAGGGTCGCGGCGCACGTGTTCCCGGAGATGCTCGGCTCCGGCGGGTCGGTCCTGCTCTTCCTGCCGCTCGCGCACGTGTTCGGCAAGGCCATCCAGTGCGCCTCGCTCGCCACGCGCACCATCATCGGGCACACCCCCGACGTGTCCGCCCTGCTGCCCGACCTCGACGCCTTCCGGCCGACGGTCCTGCTCGCCGTGCCACGGGTGTTCGAGAAGGTCTACAACGCGGCCCGCCAGCGCGCCCACGACGACGGGAAGGGCCGGATCTTCGACGCCGCCGCCGACACGGCGATCGAGTGGAGCCGGGCGCGCGACACCGGTGGCCCCGGGCTGGGGCTGCGCCTGCGGCACGCGCTGTTCGACAAGCTCGTGTACGCCAGGCTGCGCGGCGCGGTGGGCGGCCGGGTGGTCGCCGCGGTGTCGGGCAGCGCGCCGCTCGGCGACCGGCTCGGGCACTTCTTCCGCGGCGTCGGCC
>DASYES010000684.1:0-6862 GCA_036498885.1 Pseudonocardia sp. | reverse complement strand
GCTCGAACCACTTCCGCGCGGTGTCCAGATCTCGAGTGACGGGTGTCAGATGGACGGGGGGCCCTGCGTCGGCGAATGCGCGTTCAAGTGCGGCACGGCGCTCTTCCATTGGCTGCTCGGTGAGATCGTCGTCGCCGAGGGCGAGCAGGTCGAACGCGATGAAGCTGGCGGGCGTCTGTTCGGACAACAGTTTGACGCGGCTCGCGGCCGGATGAATCCGCTGCTGGAGTGCCTCGAAGTCGAGGGTGTTGCGCGCGGTGTCGGCAACCACGATCTCCCCGTCGACGACGGCGCGCTCGGGGAACTCTGCGAGAACGGCCTCGACGATCTCAGGGAAGTAGCGGGTCATCGGGCGTTCGTTGCGACTGCCGATCTCCACCTCGTCGCCGTCCCGGAAGATGATCGACCGGAAGCCATCCCATTTCGGCTCGTAGAGCTGACCCGCAGGGATATCGCCAATGGGCTTCGCCAGCATCGGCGCGACAGGCGGCATCACAGGTAGGTGCACGCGGCCAGTCTGGCGACTGCCGGCGCCGCGGTCGAGCCTGCCGATGCATCGACCGTCGTCAGGGTGATTATGGAGGAGGTTCCCCTGTGGCCGGTGGCGGTAGCGAAGTCGCTTGGTCGGGCCGGTAGTCGTAGCGGTGGCTGAGGTAGCTGTGCCCGGTCGGAGTGATCCACTCGATCCCACCGTCGTCGTGGGCGCGGACCTGCCAGCCGGGGGCGTGCTTCATGTGGTGGTCGTGGGGGCAGCAGCCGGCCATGTTGTCGGCGCTGGTGGGGCCCTTGGGGTAAGGGACGATGTGGTCGAGCTCGGCGTCGATTGCCCGGCGCCTGCAGATCGGTGAGCGGCAGTAGACGTCACGGGCGCGGACGAAGTCGGCGAGCGCGGCCGGTGGCCGGTAGGTGGTGCGGCCGTGATCGAGTAGGGCTCCGGAAAGCGGATCGTAGACCAGGCGTTTCAGCACCGCGTCGGTGGCGATCTCGCGGGCGAGACCGGCGGGAATGGCGCCGTGGCCCACCAGCTCGCAGGGCTGGTCGTCGGCGCCCATCAGGGTGGACAACTGCATGATCACCTGGACCAGGGGCTTGCCGGGGCTCACCGGGCGCGGTGGCACCGAGTCGGCTCCATCGCCGTTGCCGGCATCCCCTGTGGCGATCGGGGCACTGCCACTTTCGCCACCATCTGCTCCGGCCCGGTCGACGTGGTGACCGGGCCCGGTCGGCTTGCCGGAATCGGAGGTTCCGGGTGTGGCGGCCCCGTAGGTGAGTTTGCCGGTGAGCAGGTCGACGAGGAGGTCGGCCCGGCGGGCGTTCATGCCACGAGGGTCGTCGGTGCCGATGCCGTGGGCGAGGCGCGAGAGCCACTGGTAGGCCGAGCGTGCATCGGGCGCGGAGAGCAGGGCCCAGAGAGACGCCATCCCGTCCCTCTCGTCGCCGACGGCAACCCGGCGGTCGCGGCGAGCCCTGCGGTGCCGCTCGGCCGAGCCGTCCGGATCGACACTCAGCACCGCCCGGTTGAGCGCTGCCCGGAGCTGGGGCGGCGTCTGCTCGGACGCGCGGGCGAGGACCCGCTGCTGCACGGCCCGTGCCTTCTCAGGAGCGAGGTGGCGGACGGCGTCGCAGATCGCGGTGACGCGGCGTTCATCGAGCTGCCCGCTCTCCCAGGCCTGCAACGTCTCGGGGAGGCGGTGGACGAGTTCGAGGGACCGGGCGATCCGGGCGTTCGCGCTCCCCCGTGACAGGCGCAGGGCGAGCCCGACCTCGTCAGGTGCGAACGGGCTGGTGACCGAGAGCCGGTCGGTGCCGGCCGGGGCAGGGTCGTCGGAAGGGCGGCGCTTCGCGAACTCCGCCATCAGGCGGGCTTGACGGGCCTCGGCCCACGCGGCGGTGCGTTCGCATCCGACCATGGCGTCGATCAGCTGCGCGTCCGAGAGCCGGGACGGGTCGCTGGTGTCGGTGTCCAGCTCGAACGCCGCCCAGCCCGACGGTTGCTCGTGTGCAGGGGCCGGCTCCGGTACCCCCGATCCTTCGTCGGACGCGTCCGGGGGACCGGCGGGTGACCCGCACCGGTAGTCCTCTTCCACGAGCCGTTGTTCATCCTCGGCCGTCCACCCTTGCGGCCGGTCGTAGAACACCGCGTTCTCCTCGATGGGAGGTGTCGCAGCATCCTCGAACATGCGTTCGACTCTACGTCACCCTCCTCACCCAACACCGGCTTTTCGCAACAACAGGGGGATCATCGAGAGATGACCGCTCCCGTGAAGGCGCTCGTGTGCCCCGTCTGACCCGGACCGAGCTGGAGGCGGCGCGCGATCGCACTCTCGAGGACCTGCTGCCCGGGCCCGACGATCCGCCCCTGCGCGTGCTGTTCTGTGGCATCAATCCCGGTCTCGTGTCGGCGGCAACGGGCCACCACTTCGCCCGACCCGGCAACCGGTTCTGGCCGGTCCTGCACGGATCCGGCTTCACGCCGCGGCTGTTGCTGCCGGCCGAGCAGGGTGAGCTGCGCGGTCTCGGGCTGGGCATCACCAACATGGCGCCGCGCGCCACGGCGCGTGCCGACGAACTCACGGTGGCCGAGATGGTGGCGGGCGGGGAGCGGCTGCACGGCCTGGTGGACCAGCGGAGGCCCCGATGGCTGGCAGTCGTCGGCGTGACGGCCTACCGGGCTGCGTTCGACGCCCCGCGCGCCGTGGTCGGCCCGCAGGACGAGCGGCTGGGGGACACGCGGATCTGGGTGCTGCCGAACCCGAGTGGCCTGAACGCGCACTGGTCGCTCGCCGCGATGGTGGAGGAGTACGGCCGGTTGCGGGAGGCAGCCGACGCCTGACCCGGCGCCGGGTTCGAGGGACCGCTCAGGCGTCGAGGTTCTGGACGTCCTCGGCCGGCGGCTCGTCGGCTCCGTCGCGGGCGTCGCGGTCGGCCCATTCGAGGAGTTCGTCGATGAGGAAGACGGCGTCGTCGATAGCGGCGTGCAGGTCACCGAGCTCCGCGTAGCGCGCCGGCACGGTGGCGATGGTGAAGTCCTGCGGGTCGGCGTCGCTCACCTCGTCCCACCGGATCGGCGTGGAGACGACCGCCTCGGGCACCCCGCGCACGGAGTAGGCGCTGCGGATGGTGTGGTCGCGGGCGTTCTGGTTGTAGTCGACGAAGATCGACGTGGGGTCGCGGTCCTTGCGCCACCACGTCAGATCGACGAGATCGCAGCGTCGGGCCACCTCGCGGGCGAACGCGTGCGCGGCCCGGCGGACGTCGGAGAAGCCGTGGTCGGGTGCTATTCGGACGTAGATGTGCATGCCCCTGCCGCCCGACGTCTTCGGCCAGCCGGTGGCACCCAGCTCGTCGAGCACCTCGTGGGCGACGTGCGCGACCCGCCGCACGTCGTCGTAGGACGCCTCGGGCATCGGGTCGAGATCGATGCGCCACTCGTCGGGCTTCTCGGTGTCGGTGGCGCGACTGTTCCACGGGTGGAACTCCACCGTCGACATCTGCACCGCCCACACCACGTCGGCCGGGTGCTGGACGCACAACTCGTCGGCGTGCCGGTTCCAGCGGGGGAAGTGCACGCGAACGGTACGGACCCAGTCGGGTGCGCCCTTTGGCAGCCGCTTCTGGTGCACCTTCTCGCCGGTGACGCCCGTGGGGAAGCGGTGGAGCATGCACGGGCGGTCCCGCAACGCGCGCACGATCCCGTCGGAGACGGAGATGTAGTAGCGGGCCAGATCGAGCTTCGTCTCCCGGCGGGCCGGGAAGTAGACGCGGTCCGGGTTCGTCATCCGGACAACGCGGTCACCGACTTCCAGCTCGACGGCGGGACCTGCCATCGTCGCTCAGCGGCGCCAGGCGTGGCGACGGCGGAGCGCGTGGAGGATCAGGCCGAACGCGATCAGGACGGCGCTGCCGACCAGCCAGATGTCCTCGGTGCTGCCCTCGTGGTTGCCGATCGTGAGCAGCAGCAGGATCACCACGGACACCCAGCCGGCGATCACGGAGCCGCGCGGGAATCCGCCGTGCCAGCCCCACTCCGCCGACGGCTCGTCCAACGGATCCACCGCGGGTCGCTGCGCCAGCTCTCGGGAGTTCCTCGCCACGCCGTCCTCCAGATCCACGGATGTGGGCCTCATCCTCGCACAACAGAGCAGCAGGGATGATGGGTGGTGATGAGTGAGTGTGCGAGCGAGTCGATGTCACAGCGCCTGGGCGAAGCCCTGACCGGGCGCAACGGGGGAGTGCGATGAGTCAGCGTTCCGTTCTCGTGCTGGGTTCGACGGGATCCATCGGCACCCAGGCGCTCGACGTCATCGCGGCCCACCCGGGTCGATTCGTGGTGGCTGGACTCGCGGCGGGCGGTGGTGACCTCGAACTCCTCGCCCGGCAGGCCCGCGACCACGGCGTGCGGCGGGTGGCGGTGGCTCGCTCCGACGCCGCCGCGGCGCTGCGGGAGCTGCTGCCGGACGTCGAGGTACTGGCCGGTCCGGATGCCGCCACCGAGCTCACGGCCACCGCGGGCGCCGACACCGTGCTCAACGGGATCACGGGCTCGGTCGGTCTCGGCCCCACCCTCGCGGCCCTCGCCGCCGGGGCCACCCTGGCGCTCGCCAACAAGGAGTCGCTGGTGGCCGGCGGGACTCTCGTCACGGGAGCGGCCGCGCCGGGCCAGATCGTCCCTGTCGACTCCGAGCATTCCGCGCTCGCCCAGTGTCTGCGGGGTGGCCGGGTGGACGAGGTGGACCGGCTGGTGCTCACCGCGTCCGGCGGCCCGTTCCGGGGCAGGCGCCGCGCCGAACTGGCCGGTGTCACCGTGGCGGAGGCGCTGGCGCACCCGACGTGGGACATGGGTCCCGTCGTCACGATCAACTCGGCGAACCTCGTGAACAAGGGCCTCGAGCTGATCGAGGCGCACCTGCTGTTCGACGTGCCCTACGAGCGGATCGACGTGGTGGTGCATCCGCAGTCGATCGTGCACTCGATGGTCACCTTCATCGACGGTTCGACGCTCGCGCAGGCCAGCCCTCCGGACATGAAGCTGCCCATCGCGCTGGCGCTCGGCTGGCCCGACCGGCTTGCGGGGGCCGCGCGGCCGTGCCGTTGGGACGCAGCTCAGAGCTGGACGTTCGAGCCTCTCGACGACGACGCCTTCCCCGGCGTACGCCTGGCCCGGGCGGCAGGCGCGGTGGGCGGTTGCCTGCCGGCGGTGCTCAACGCGGCCAACGAGGAGGCCGTAGCCGCGTTCGTCGCCGGTGCGCTGCCGTTCCCCGGCATCTGTGAGGTCGTCGAGGACGTGCTCGACGCCGCCGACAGCTGGCGCGCCGACCCAGCTACCGTGACCGAGGTGCTGGCGGCCGAGCAGTGGGCACGGGCCCACGCGCGCGAGGCCGTCTCCCGCAGCGCCGGCGGAGCGAGCATCGGTACGGGACAAGCTGGAGCGACCACATGATGACCGTGATCGGTATCGTGATCTTCTTCGTGGGGATCCTGTTCTCGGTTGCCTGGCACGAGCTCGGTCACTTCACCACGGCCAAGTGGTTCGGCATCAAGGTGCCCGAGTTCATGGTCGGCTTCGGCCGCACGATCTGGTCGCGCCAGGTCGGTGAGACGGAGTTCGGGCTCAAGGCCGTGCCGCTGGGCGGCTACATCCGGATGATCGGGATGATCCCGCCTGCCAAGGGTGAGACGCTCGGCAGGAGCCGCCGCACCGGTCCGTTCCAGGGCCTGATCGACGACGCTCGCCAGCAGTCGGCGATGGATGTGAAGCCCGAGGACGCCGACCGCCAGTTCTACCTGCGGGCTCCGTGGAAGCGCATCATCGTGATGTTCGCGGGCCCGTTCATGAACCTCGTCCTCGCGGTGTTCCTGTTCGCGATCGTGTTGATGGGTATCGGTGTGCCCACGTCCACCACGGATGTCGGTGCGGTGAGCGCCTGCGTCGTGTCGGCCACGGCTCCGTCCACCGAGCAGTGCCCGCCGGGCGCGCCACCCACACCGGCCGCCGCCGCGGGCTTCCGGGCCGGGGACCGGATCCTCGCCTTCAACGGGCACCCGTACACGCAGTTCGACGGCCGCGACCTGCAGGAGGCGATCCGGGCGTCCTCGGGCACGGTGACGGTCACCGTCGAACGCGGGGGGCAGCGTATCGACCTGCACCCGACGCCTATCCGCACCGAGCTGGCGAGCTTCGACGGCGGGTCGCAGACCGTACAGGGCGGGTTCCTCGGTGTCAGTCTCGTGTCGGCCTATGAGCGCAAGGACGTCGGTGCCGTCTTCGGTCAGATCGGCGACATCGTGGGCCGCACGGGGCATGCGATCGTGCAGCTGCCCGCCCGGGTGCCGGGGCTGTTCGGGGCGGTGTTCCTCGGCGAGCAGCGTGACGTCAACGGTCCGATCGGCATCGTCGGTGCCTCTCGGATCGGAGGCGAGATCCTGGCCTCCGATGCTCCGCCGGTCGCGGAGCTCTCGGTGTTCCTGCAGCTCCTGGCCGGGCTGAACATCTCGCTGTTCCTGTTCAACCTGCTGCCGATCCCGCCGCTGGACGGCGGTCAGATCTTCCCGGCGATCTGGGAGGCGATGAAACGGCGGATCGCGAAGCTGCGCGGGCTGCCCGACCCTGGTCCCGTCGACGTCGCGAAGCTGATGCCGGTGGCCTACGTCGTGGCGCTGGTGTTCATCGGGTGGAGCGCGTTGCTGTTCGTCGCCGACATCATCAACCCGGTCCAGCTCTTCTGACAGCATTTGCCGCAGGGCATCGGCGGAAACGTGGTGCCAGCCACGACCTGCGGCGGGCCGTATCGCGACCTGGATAATTGAAGGTGTGACCATCAGCGCGGCGGGCGTCCCCGCTCCACCCCCGGTCCCGCATGAC
>DASYES010000683.1:0-2964 GCA_036498885.1 Pseudonocardia sp. | reverse complement strand
ACATCGAGGCCGGCAAACACGGCGCGATGCACGTGCGCGAGTGGTTCGCGAAGGAGGGACGCGCCCCGGTCACGGCCTCGCTCGGGCAGGACCCGCTGCTGCTCATCGTCGCCGGCACCGAGGTGCCCCGCGATCTGTCCGAACTGGACTACGCCGGTGCAGTGCTCGGCAGGCCGGTCGACGTCATCCGGGGTGAGGTGACGGGCTTGCCGATCCCGGCCACGGCCGAGGTCGCCGTCGAGGGCTGGCTGTACCCCGACCGGAAGCGTGACGAAGGGCCGTTCGGCGAATGGACCGGCTACTACAGCGGCGGCTCCGAGCAGATCCTGACGATGGACGTCGAGCGCGTCTATCACCGCAACGACCCGATCCTGCTGGGCGCGCCCCCCGGGAAACCGCCGCACGACTACTCCTACATGCGCAGCGTGATGAAGTCGGCGATGATCCACGACGCCCTGGTCTCCACGGGGCTGGCCGGACTGGAGGGCGTGTGGGCCCACGAGGTCGGCGGTGGGCGCCAACTGCTCGCCGTGTCGGTGCACCAGCGCTACGCCGGGCACGCGCGGCAGGCGGGGCATCTCACCGCCCAGCTGCCTACCGCCGCGTACATGAACAAGCTGGTGATCGTGGTGGACGGCGACGTCGATCCGCGCAGCCTCAACGACGTCATGTGGGCGGTGTGCACGCGCACCGAACCCGGGCGTGACATCGACGTCCAGCGCTACACGTGGGGCAGCCGGGTCGACCCGCTGCGCGAGCCGGGCGCGCCGCCCTACAACACGAGGGCGGTGATCGACGCCTGCAGGCCGTTCGAGAGGCTCGCGGGATTCCCGCGGGTGGCAGAGACCAGCCGGGAGCTGCGCGACCGGGTGCTGGCGAAGTGGCCGGACGTGCTCGGCTGACGCAGGAACGGGATCGGCAACGCGGAGCGCGGAGGTGGCGATGAGCACGGCCGAGACGACGATGTCGGGTCCGGTGCACAGTCTGGGGCGGCGGGAGCTGCTCCGGGTGCTCAACCGGACCGGCGGCACGAGCATCGTCGACGAGATCATCGTGAAGGTCGGGACGGACATCATCGAGGGCAGGCTGCTGCCCGGTGACGACCTGAACTCGGTGGAGCTCGCCCGCACGTTCGGCAGCAGCCGCACACCGGTGCGGGAGGCCCTGCTCACGCTCGAACGCGAGGGGTTCGTCGAGATCCCCGCCCACCGCAGGCCGCGCGTCGCCCCCCTGCGGATCGACGAGGTGCGGGAGCTCTACCGCGTGCGTGCGCACCTGTACGCGCTGGTCAGCCGCGAGGTGGTGCAGGTCGCGGGCGCCGCCGACATCGCGCGGCTGCGGGTGCTGCAGGAACAGCTGGAGCAGTCGGTGGAGGACGACGACATCGACCGCTATTTCTGGATCAACGTCCACTTTCGCAACACGGAGGCGGAGATCGCAGGCAACCGCACGCTGTGCCGGGTGCTCGACAGTCTCGGGCTGCGGATGCTGCAGCTGCGTCACGTCAGTCTGTCGCTCCCGGGTCGCCTCCGGCGTTCGGTGGAAGACCACGAGCGTCTCGTGCGCGCCTACGAGGACCGGGACGCCGAGCTCGCCGCCGCGTTGACGTCCGGGCTGGTCATGCGCGGTCTCGCCGCGATCGAACGGTCCGGATGGACGGGGCTCGGATCAGCGGATGGGCGTTGATCACCGGCGGCGCCGCTGAGCGTCAGGAAGGGGGCCGTGCTCGACACCAGAAGGCTGCGGATCTTCTGCACGGTGGCGGAGGTGGGGTAGTTCACGGCCGCGGCCGCGCGGCTGCACCTCACGCAGTCGGCGATCTCCCAGCAGATGGCGATCCTCGAGCTTCGACCGCGGGTGCGTACCTGATCCCGCTCGTGGTGCAGGAGTACCGCCAGCGCCACACCGACACGCGTCTCGTCCTGCACCCCTGCCAGCCCGACGAGCTCGCGGCGCAGCTCGCCGATGGTGCCGTCACCGTCGGGCTGACGTGGGACTACGACTTCGCCCCCCGGCCGCTGGACATGCTGGAGCGCCACCACCTGCTCGACGACCCGATGTGCGTGCTGCTCCCGGCAGGCCACCCGCTCGCCGACCGCACCGAGCCGCTGCGCCTGCGTGACCTGGGTGCGGAGGCGTGGGTGGCGCGCCCGCACCGTGCCCCGTACGCCGATGCGTTCGAGGTGATGTGCCGCATCGCCGGGTTCGTGAACGTGTTCGTGATGCTGATCGCCTTTCCGATCTACCATCTGACTGCGGCGAATTCCTCAACCGGCCTGTGGAGTAGTTCATTAGGCAGGCTAATCTCCGGCATTAGATCTTCGCGCTGGTCGGTGTGCATGGCCGGCCATACGGTCGAGTCGTGGAGAGCATCGCTCACAGCGTCGTCGACGCACACGCGCACACCGTGCCCCTCGCGCTGCTGGAGGAGGTCGCCCAACGATCGGATCTCGACGGTGTCAGCGCTCGCAAGCTCGAGCGGGGATGGGCCATCGAGTTTCCCGGCGCGGACACGACCGTCGTCGCCCCGTTCTTGTCCAAGAGCGAGCTCCGCGAGGAGTACCGCACGCGCACCGGCATCGACGGGCAGCTCCTCTCACCGTGGGCCGGCGTGCTGCCCACCCCCGGTATGTCGGCTGCCGACGCGCGCAGCTGGGCTCACAGGGTCAACGAGGCGGTCATCGCCGAGCCGGGCGGAGCCGGGCCCCGGCACTCTCGCCGTCGTGGCGCTCGACGATCCGGAGCAGGCGGCGAAGGACCTCGAGTCCGCTGTCGTGCACGACGGGATGGCCGGCCTCGTCTTCAGCACGAATCCGGTCCATTGCCGAGACCTCGCCGACCGGCGACTCGACCCGTTGTGGGCTCCTGGCGATGTCTCCGCGTCCCACAGCGGTCTTCCTCGCCCAGGAGACCCTCGCGATCGGGCTCTACCGCCGGCTGCGCGATGCAGGGGTGGAACCCGGC
>DASYES010000682.1:0-1651 GCA_036498885.1 Pseudonocardia sp. | reverse complement strand
CTGGCCGACGCGGGCCACGACGTCGCGTTCTCCAGCACCACACGCTCGCCCGCGGTAATGGTCGCCTCGCCGGGGTATGCGCTCACCAGCGGTATCGCCTTCCCCGCCCACGACGACCCCGCCGACGGGCCGGGCCCCCGCTTCGCCTACAACGTCGGCCGCGCGCAGGATCCCCCGTGGGACCACGTCCTCGTCGTCGTCGACCCGCCTGCGGACACCCCGGCACTGCGCACCGGGCTGCTTCCGGCGCTCGCGCCACACGCCCGGCGCACGAGCGTGGTGGTCACGCCGTGACCCCGGCCCCGCTGCGCGGCCCGCAGTTCGGCACCTACGCACCGGACGAGGTGGGTTGGCTGCTCACCGACCTCTCCGGTGTGCCGCTCGAGGCACCCACGGAGGAGCGCGAGGAGGCCGTTCAGAGCGGCGGGGCGCACTACGCCGAGTCGCTGCCGCACGAGCACCGCCCTGATGCGGGTTACCTCGCGCTGTACCGGTCGGTGCTCGCCGCCACCGCACCCCGGCTGGCACGGGCCGTCGCCACGGTCACCGAACTGGTGCTCCGCGAGCGCGGCCCCGACGTGGTGCTCGCGTCGCTCGCCCGCGCGGGCACCCCGGTCGGTGCGCTGCTGCGGCGCTGGGCCGCATGGGCCCACGGGCTCGACCTGCCGCATTACGCCGTGTCGATCGTGCGCGGCCGCGGCATCGACCGGCTCGCGTTGCGCCACCTCGCCGAGCACCACGACCCGTCCCGGGTGGTCTTCGTGGACGGCTGGACGGGCAAAGGCGCGATCGCCCGTGAGCTCGCGACGTCCGTGGCCGAGCACGAGTACGACACCGGCGTGCGGTTCGATCCGCGCCTCGCGGTGCTGGCCGACCCGGGGCGCTGCGCCACCACGTTCGGCACCCGGGAGGACTGGCTGATCGCCTCGGCCTGCCTGAACTCGACGGTGTCCGGGCTCGTCTCCCGCACCGTGCTGCACCCACGCCTGGTGGGTCCACACCGCTACCACGGGGCCAAGTTCTACGCCGAGCTCGCCTGCTCGGATGTCTCGGCCGACTTCCTCGACGCCGTCAGCGCACGCTTCCCGCACGTCGGCGCCACAATGGCGCCCACCGATCGGGTCGCCGACCGCGCCGGCTGCCGGGCCGTCGACCGCATCGTCGCGGCCTACGGCATCGGCGACGCGAACCTCGTCAAGCCCGGGGTCGGCGAGACCACCAGGGTGCTGTTGCGCCGGGTGCCGTGGCGGGTGTTGGTGCGCGCCGGTGCGCCGGCCGCCGACCTCGCCCACATCCGGCTGCTCGCACGGCAGCGCGACGTACCCGTCGAGGAGGTGGCAGACCTGCCCTACTCGTGCGTCGGGCTGATCCATCCCGGCTACACCCGGGCCGCGACCGGCTCCGACGCTTCGGCAGCGGCGCGGTGACGGCGGAGACCGCGCCCGGCCCTGCCCTGGCGACCGGCGGGGTGCGCCCCGTGGTCTGCCTCGACCTTGACCGCACCACGATCTACTCGCCTGCCGCGCTCGACCTGCGGTGCTCCGACAGCGACGCCCCTCGGCTGCTCTGCGTGGAGGTCCACGACGGCGCGCCGCGGTCGTTCATGACCGAGGCGGCCGCCGACGCCTTCCGCGCGTTGCAGGACACCGCC
>DASYES010000681.1:0-6342 GCA_036498885.1 Pseudonocardia sp. | reverse complement strand
GCCGACGGCCGGATGCTGCGGCTGCGTGCCGAGATGAAGGTGCCGGGCCGCGCGTGGCTCGAGATGGTCGTGCGTCCCGTGCCGGGCGGCTCCTCCTACGGGCAGCGGGCGGTGTTCATCCCGCGCGGGTTGACCGGCCACCTCTACTGGTGGTCGGTGACACCGTTCCACGGCATCGTGTTCGGCGGCATGGTCCGCAACATCACCCGTACCGCCGAGCGGCTCGAGCAACGCCGGCACGACGAGGCGGCCGACATCGCGTAGCGGATCGATCGGCACGCACGTGGGGACGGATCAGGGACCTCAGGACTCGTGCCCCGCTTTCCGGCGACTCACCACTGATCTTCGGGTGACTCGCGGTCGGATTTCGGGCGACTCGCGGGCTGGCTCCTGCAACACGCGGGCAGGTTCCCGGCGACTCGCCGCCGGCTTTCGGGCGGCTCACAGCCGTGTTTCGGGCGACTCGCGGCCGGGATTCGGGCGACTCGCGGGGTCCTCCAGGCGGACCTGGGCACAACGCTGAGCAACTCGCGGGCCGGATCCGGGCGACTCGGGCTCCGGATCGGGGCGACTCGCGCGGAGGTTCCGGGCGACTCGCGGGGGTTGGGTGTCAGGCGGCGTCGTCCAGCTTCTGAACCGACTCGTGGTCGAGCTGCACGTTTCGCGCCCCGAGGTTCTCCTCCAGGTGCTGCACGCTGCTCGTGCCGGGAATCGGCAGCATCACCGACGACCGCTGCAGCAGCCACGCCAGCGACACCTGCGACGCGGTGGCGCCGAGGCGGCGGGCGATCTCGGCCACCGGGCTGTCGGGCGCGGCCAGTTCGCCCCTGCCGATCGGGCCGTACGGGATGAAACCGATGCCGAGCTCGGTGCAGTACCGCAGTACGGCGTCGCTCGAGCGGTCGAGCAGGTTGTAGTGGTTCTGCACGGTCGCCACATCCACCACGGCGGTGGCGCGTTCGATCTGCTCGACGTCGACGGCGGACAGCCCGACCGCGGCGATCTTGCCCTCCGCCTGCAGGTCGGCGAGCACGCCGAACTGCTCATCAGCGGGCACCCACGGGTCGATCCGGTGCAGCTGGAACAGGTCGATCCGCTCGACACCGAGCCTGCGCAGACTCAGTTCGCACTGCTGGCGCAAGTACTCGGGGCGGCCGCAGGGGTGCCACTTGCTCGGGCCGGTGCGCAGGAAGCCGGCCTTGGTGGCGACCGTGATGCCCTCGTAGGGATGCAACGCCCGGCGCAGGAGGTCGTCAGTGACCTCGGGACCGTAGGAGTCGGCGGAGTCGAAGAAATCGACGCCGAGCTCGGCCGCCCTGCGGAGCAGGGCGATGGCGGCGTCGGGGTCGGCCGGCGGCCCCCAGACGCCGGGGCCGGTGAGGCTCATGGTGCCGTAGCCGAGGCGCTCCACCGGCCCGGTCGGCAGCATGAAACGCGTACTGAGTTCGGGACCGATGTCATGAAGAGTGACCACGCCGTCACGATCGCACCGGGACGAACCGGGTGCCGCAGTTCGTGACAGGCGCCTCGCCCGATGTCACCGGGATCTCACGGCAAAGCGGTGGCCAGGGCGGACGTAACCCACAGCAGCACCGCTGCGGCCAGTAGCGGAGTGACGGCGAACAACACACCGAGGGTCCCGCAGCGCGAGAGCCTGCCGAGGAGGGACGGCGGTTCGGTGACGGCGGCGAGGTAGCGCAACCTCAGCGCGACCGCGTCGCGGGCCATCGCGAGCGCGACCCCCGGTGCCCCGAAACCGGTGACGTCCAGCAGCGCCGAGCGCAGCGCCTCGCGTCCCGACGAGCGCGTGGCCGCGATGTCGGCAGCGATCTCGACCTGCTCCCGGAGCGCCGGCGAGGCGGCCCGGAACAGCATGACGAACGGGAACGCGACGGAGACCACCTCGGCCCAGGCGGTGATCATGTGGTGCCGCCCGCGCAGATGCGCCCGTTCATGGGCGAGGACGGCCGCGATGCCGTCGGACGAGAGCTGCCTGCGCAACCCGTCGGTGACGACGATCGTGCCCGGCCTGCCGGCGAGGCTGAACGCGAGCGCCCGCTCCGAACGCACCCACAGCGTGGTCGGGCCGCCCTCGCGACAAAGGACGGTGGTGCCGACCGTGCGCAGCATGTGGAGCCGGTCGCGAACCAGGGCGCGCCGTGCCCGGCCGTGCCGCACCGCCACCCAGGTGAACCGCAGCCCGGCAGCAGTCAGGACCACGACGGCGGCCCATGCCGCGGCGTTGTAGGCCGCGAAGTGGGGAGCGTCCTGAACGGCCGACCACCAGCGCCGTCCCACGAGGTGCACGAACGGGGTGTCGGCCGCGTACCCCGGCATCGCCATGATCGCCAGGCCGGCACACACGGTGATCGACACGCCGAGCACCGCGAGCACCCAGCAGACGATGACGGCCACCGGGTCGACAGCTCTGGCTCCGAGATGACGCAGCAACGCCGGTGCAGCCAATGCGACGATCGCGGAACCGAGCAGCAGCGCGAGGGCGATCGTCATCGCCCGTCAGCGCCGTCGGGCGCCTCGCCGAGCGCGTCGCGCAGGACAGCGGACTCCTTCTCGGAGACCGAACGGGCGAAATGCAGCAACACCGTCTCGACATCGCTGGACGCATCCAGCAGGTCACGCAGCGCGCGGGCGGTGACCTCCTCACGGGTGGCACTGGGCCGGTAGCGGTAGGCGCGGCCATCCATCTCGCGCTGGACCCAACCCTTGCGGTGCAGGTTGTCCAACACGGTCATGACGGTGGTGTAGGCGAGCTTGCGCTGCGGGGCCAGCTCCTCGAGGACGTCGCGTACCCGGTGCGGTTCGGGGGACGACCAGAGGATGTCCATGACCGCCGCTTCGAGCTCACCGAGACCTCGCACATGTCCTCCCCCCGGGCAGCAGCATAAGGGTCCTGGGTCGCGATGCGGCCCCCGGCGGAACGCCGCGCCCCTGGCCACCCGACGGGGCGACGTCGCCCACCCGGTCATCGATTGCCCGGCCCGGCTGTGCGCACTAGCGTTTCCACGTGGCCAAGATCGTGTCATTGCCGCAGGCCGTGTCCGAACTTGTGCACGACGGGGACACCGTCGCGCTCGAGGGCTTCACACATCTCATCCCGTTCGCTGCCGGACACGAGATCATCCGGCAAGGACGCCGAGACCTCACCCTCGTCCGGATGACGCCGGACCTGATCTACGACCAGCTCATCGGCGCCGGCTGCGCGGCCAAGCTGGTGTTCTCCTGGGGCGGAAACCCCGGCGTCGGCTCGTTGCACAGGATGCGCGACGCCCTCGCCACCGGTTGGCCCGCGCCCCTGCAGATCGAGGAGCACAGCCACGCCGGAATGGCCAACCGCTACGTCGCCGGTGCATCGGGGCTGCCGTTCGCCGTGCTGCGTGGCTACGCCGGCACCGACCTGCCCACCCACACCGAAACCATCTCCACTGTCGAGTGCCCCTTCACAGGCGAGCGTCTGGCCGCCGTGGCCGCGCTCAACCCGGACGTCACGGTGGTGCACGCCCAGCGCGCCGACCAGGCCGGCAACGTCCAGCTGTGGGGTATCACCGGGGTGCAGAAGGAGGCGGTGCTCGCCGCCAAGCGCGCGCTGGCCACCGTCGAGGAGATCGTCGACGAGCTGACGCCGGTTCCCGGGGCGGTGATCCTCCCGCGCTGGGTGCTCGATGCCGTTGCGGTGGCGCCCGGCGGCGCCGCGCCGTCGTACGCGCACGGCTACTACGACCGTGACAACGCCGCCTACCGCAGCTGGGACGCGATCAGTCGCGATCGCGAGGCGTTCACCCGCTGGCTGCGCACGCTCGAGGAGGCTGCATGACCGGCACGACCGACCGGGTGACGGAGCCGAGCCCCACCGTCACGTGGTCTGCCGACGAGATGATGAGCATCGCGGCCGCCCGGTCCCTGCGAGACGGACAGGCGTGCTTCGTGGGGATCGGCCTGCCGTCCACGGCGGCCAACCTGGCGCGCCGCCTGCACGCACCCAACCTCGTGCTGATCTACGAGTCGGGCACCCTCGACACCCGGCCGGAGGAGCTGCCGCTCTCGATCGGCGACGGCATCCTCACCGAGTCGGCGCTGTCGGTCGTCAGCGTGCCCGAGATCTTCAACTACTGGCTGCAGCCGGGGCGGATCGACGTCGGGTTCCTCTCCGGCGCCCAGCTCGACCGCTTCGGCAACATCAACACCACGGTGATCGGCGAGTACGACGAGCCGGACGTGCGGCTGCCCGGCTCAGGTGGCGCGCCCGAGATCGCGGCGTCCTGCCGCGAGGTGATCGTCGTGATGCGGCACCGCCTGCGCGCCTTCGTCGAGCAGGTGGATTTCGTGACGTCCGTCGGGCACGGGAGCGGTCCGTTCGACCGCCAGATCCTGGGCCTGCGCGGAGCGGGACCCGTCCGGGTGATCACCGACCTCGGCGTCCTCGAACCCGACCCGGACACCGCAGAGCTGGTGCTCGCGGCACTTCATCACGGCATCACCGTCGAACAGGTGCGGTCGGAGACGGGCTGGCCGCTACAGGTGTCGGCGGACCTGATGATCACGGCGCCGCCCAGTGACACCGAACTACAGACGTTGCGTTCCTTGCGCACGGTGGGATCAGGAGAGTCATGACAGGAAGTTCGGTACGGCTGCATCACGTCGACGAAGGGCCGCGCGACGCGCCGGTCATCGTGCTGTCGGGGTCGCTCGGCTCGACGCTGGAGATGTGGCGTCCGCAGGTCGGGTCGCTGACGGAGCGATTCCGCGTGATCCGCATCGACCACCGTGGCCATGGGGGGTCTCCGGTGCCTCCGGGGCCGTACCGGGTGGCCGACTTCGCCGGTGACGTCATCGCGTTGCTCGACGACCTGGGTCTGGACCAGGTGGCGTGGTGCGGGCTGTCCATGGGCGGGATGGTCGGGATGTACCTCGGCTCCGAGGCGCCCGAGCGGGTCAGCAGCCTCACGCTGTGCTGCACGTCGTCGAACTTCCCGGACCCGTCGGTGTGGACCGACCGGATCAAGGCCGTCGCCGACGGAGGCACCGCGCCGATCGCCGAGACCGTGGTCTCCCGCTGGTTCACACCCGGGTGGGCGGCCGAGCACCCGGACGCCGTCGCGGAGGCGGCCGCCATGGTCGCGGGCACGTCCGACGAGGGCTACCTGGCCAGCTGCCAGGCGCTCGAGGTGTGGGACCACCGCGACCGACTCCCCGCGATCTCCGCGCCGACGCTGGTGATCGCCGGCTCGGCCGACCTGTCCACCCCTGTCGAACCGCACGCCCGCACGATCGTCGACGGCATCCCCGGCGCCCGGCTGGAAGTGCTGGAGGGTGCACACCTCGCGACCATCGAGCGGGCCGCCGAGGCCACGCAGCTGATCGCCGAGAACGCGGGCCGCTGACGGAGCCCAACCTCGCGATCAGCACACAGCTTCTGCGATGTCGGCGTCGTGGGGCGCCGGTTACCGCCGGCGCCACGCTCGCCGGACGGTGTCGCTGGTGCGGGAGCGGGAAGTAGCGGGCAGGCATCATGCCGCCCGCACCTGCCGGGCGGCGACGGTCAGCTGAGCCGCCCGACCTCGAGCTGGGCATCAGCGCGACGGAAACGGCGAAGTAGTCCTTGCACCCACCGGGCCGAACGATGCCACCCGAAGTGGCTTTGCACGGAATCGTGCGAAAAGGCTATTCTGAAGGGTGTCATTCGAGAATGAGAACGCTCCTTCGCAATTTAATTCTATCATGGGCGGGGAAGCCGTGGGAAGACCCCCTTTCGAACGTGAGCTAGAGGCGGAGACCACCCGACTCCGCACGCTGCATGCGCTGCTCGCCGCCGAGCTCGACGTGGCCGCTGCTCAGGCGAAAGGCATGCTCGCCGCGCCGACGGGCGACGAGTTCAGCGCCCGCTGGGAGCGGGACGTCTCCGTGCATCGCTGGTCGGAGCGGGTGACCACGCTGACGGCCGCCCGTTCCGGGCTGTGCTTCGGCCGGCTCGACCACACCGAAGGGTCGACGAGCTACATCGGCCGGATAGGGCTCACCGACCCGAGTGACGGCGAAAGCGCGCTCATCGACTGGCGCGCCCCCGCTGCGCAACCGTTCTACTGCGCCACGTTGGCCACGCCGCTCGGTGTGACCAGGCGACGCCATTTCCAGCTCGCCGGCACGGCGCCGCGCGAGCGTGTCGCGGATTTCCACGACGACGTGTTGGACGGTGGCGCGGCGACTGAAGCCGATTCGGGTTCCGCTTCCGATCCGGCACTGCTCGCCGCGCTGAAGGCGCCTCGCGGTTCGACGATGCGCGACATCGTGACGACGATCCAGGCCGAGCAGGACGCGATCATCCGG
>DASYES010000680.1:0-2940 GCA_036498885.1 Pseudonocardia sp. | reverse complement strand
CGGTGATGTCGCCCGTGGCCGACGGGTTGCGAGGGGACGCAGCAAGCGACGCCGCCTGATGCTGTGGTGCGGGACGGGCATGACCCGGAACCGCCTGCGTGCAACCCGCGACGAGAACACCCAGCGCGACGGCGAGAAGGGCCGCTGCCGGCGGTCGCTGCCGGGACGGAACGCGCACGACGATCATCATCGTCACTCGAGTGGTGCGGGGGAGCGGTTCCGCGGAATCCGGACGCGCGGGATAGCGTCAGTCACCGTGTCGTTGATGAAGGAGCACCCCGAGCGCCGGGCCGAGGCCGTGCGGTGGGGGATCGCCGGGCTGCTCGTGGTGGCGTCGATCGTCACGACGGTCGTGCTCTACGTGCGGCATCCCGACGCGCTGGTGACGTTGCTGCCGTCCACGGACATGCGCGAGCTACACGTCGACTTCGACACCTTCTGGCACTCCGCGGTGGCGGCCACCCACGGCGCTGACATCTACCACACCGGTGCCAAGCTCACGAACCTCAACCCGCCGCTGCTCACGGTGCTGCTCACGCCCCTCGCCGGGTTGAGCTCACTCGTGGCGTACCGGATCTTCGTTGTGTTCACGCTGCTCATCGTGGTGGCCGCGGTGCTTGCTGTGGCCCGTGAGCTGCGCCTGGGGCGCGGTGTCACCACACTGGCAGTGCTGGCCGTGCTCTGTTCCTCACCTTTGCATGGCACCCTCGTGCTCGGTCAGATCTACCCGCTGTTGCTCGCCGGTCTCGTGGCCGGCTGGATCGCCGAGCGGCGGGGCCGGCCGGTTCTCGCCGCTGTGCTCTTCGGGATCACCGTTGCGCTCAAACCGTCGCTCGCGCCGCTGCTGCTGCTGCCCGCGGTGCAGCGGCGCTGGGTGCCGTTGCGCGCCGGGCTGATCTCGGCCGCGGCCGCCACGCTGCTCGGAGTGCTGGTCGCCGGGCCGTCGAGCGGGTTCGAATGGCTGCGCATCGCGGTCACGGAACCCGTGCCGGACACGGTGGACAACGCCTCGCTGCCCGGGCTCGCCGTGCGGTTCGGGGTGCCGTCCGTGCTGGGCACGCTGCTCGGCGCGGTCGTCCTCGTCGGGACGCTGACCTGGATCGGCCGCCATCGCGAGCGCATCGACCCGGCCGGCACAGCACCGTTTGCGGTGGTTGCCGCCGGGCTGCTCGTCTCCCCGATCTCCTGGCACAACTATTTGATGCTGCTGTGGCCGGGCGTGCTCGTGCTGATCGCGCTCGGGCGGACCGCCACCGCGACCGTCGCACTCGCGGTGATCGTCATTCCGGTGTCGTGGAACGCGGAGTGGCCGCCCCACGGCCTCTGGCCGGACGTGGCGCGGTCCCTCTACTGCGCGATCCTGCTCGGCTACTGGGTCGCTTTGCTGGGGTCGACTCCGTTGCGTCCGCTCGTCGGCGCGGACGTTCTGGGCTCTGCGGGCTCGGCGAGATCCGACGGCCCGGCGGCCCCGGGAGCCGTAGCCACGGGCTCGACCTCCACCTGCGGCTCCCCGTCCACGTCGGCGCGAACATCGACCTCGGGCACGGACGGCGCCACCTCGGGGGCGTCATCCGTGACCGGGGCCGCAGGAGCCTGATCGATCACGTCCGCTTCTGCGGGCACGACATCCGCGAGCGAGGCAGGTGCGGCCGCCGAGACGGATGCCCGTGCCGCCGCGGCTGCGCCCCGGCGCACCGCGCCCTGGAACGGCTCGGGAACCAGCCACAGCACGCCTGACGGTGGGAGCTGCAGCGTCGCCGACGCCGGTCGGCCGTGCCACACCGACGGCTCGGCCTCCACGGCGCCGAGGTTGCCCACCCCCGAGCCGCCGTAGATCTGGGCGTCGGTGTTGAGCACCTCCCGCCACCGGCCCGCGAACGGCAGCCCCACCCGGTAGTCCGGCGTGGGGGTGCCCGAGAAGTTGGCCACGCAGGCGAGCACGGTCGGCTTGCCGTCGGCATCCACCCCGTGCCGCAGGAAGCTCAGGACGTTGCCCGAGGCGTCGTTGGCGTCGATCCAGGAGAAGCCCTCGGGGGTGGTGTCCTTCGTCCACAGTGCAGGGGTGGCCCGGTAGGTGCGGTTCAGGTCGCCGACGAGCGTCTTGATGCCCTGGTGCAGGGGGTCCTCCAGCAGGTCCCAGTCCAGCGAGCGCTGCTCGGACCACTCCCGCTCCTGGCCGAACTCGCCGCCCTGGAACAGCAGCTGCTTGCCCGGGTGGGCCCACATGTAGGCGAGTGTGGCGCGCAGGCCGGCGGCCTTGTTCCAGGCATCCCCGGGCATCCGCGTCCACAGCGAGCCCTTGCCGTGCACCACCTCGTCGTGGGAGAGCGGCAGCACGAAGTTCTCGCTGAATGCGTACATGAGCGAGAAGGTCATCTGGTTGTGGTGGTATCCCCGGTAGATCGGGTCGCGCCCGACGTAGTCGAGCGTGTCGTGCATCCAGCCCATGTTCCATTTGAAGCCGAAGCCCAGCCCGCCGAGGTGGGTGGGGCGGGAGACGCCCGGCCACGCCGTGGACTCCTCGGCGATCGTGACGACCCCGGGGTACTTGCGGTAGACGGTCGCGTTCATCTCCTGCAGGAACGCGACGGCGTCCAGGTTCTCCCGGCCTCCGTGCATGTTCGGCAGCCACTGGCCTTCAGGGCGCGAGTAGTCGAGGTAGAGCATGCTCGCCACGGCGTCGACCCGCAGGCCGTCGATGTGGAACTCCTCGAGCCAGTACAGCGCGTTCGCGACGAGGAAGTTGCGCACCTCGATGCGCCCGAAGTCGAACACGAGCGTGCCCCAGTCGGGCTGCTCGCCGCGCCGCGGGTCGGCGTGCTCGTAGAGCGGCGTGCCGTCGAACCGCGCCAGCGCCCACTCGTCCCGCGGGAAGTGCGCCGGTACCCAGTCGACGATCACGCCGTAGCCGTGGCGGTGCAGATAGTCGACGAAGTACCG
>DASYES010000679.1:0-4427 GCA_036498885.1 Pseudonocardia sp. | reverse complement strand
CCACGTCTCGGACACCTACTTCGTGGTGGCGCACTTCCACTACGTGCTGTTCGGCACGATCGTGTTCGCCACCTACGCCGGCATCTACTTCTGGTTCCCGAAGATGACCGGCCGGATGATGGACGACACCCTCGGCAAGGTGCACTTCTGGCTCACGTTCGTCGGGTTCCACCTGACGTTCCTGGTGCAGCACTGGCTGGGTGCCGAGGGCATGCCGCGCCGCTACGCCGACTACCTGCCCACCGACGGGTTCACCACCCTGAACATGGTCTCGTCGATCGGGGCGTTCGTGCTGGGGGCCTCGACGCTTCCGTTCATCTGGAACGTGTTCCGCAGCTACCGCTACGGGCGCGTGGTCACCTCCGACGACCCGTGGGGCTTCGCCAACTCGCTGGAGTGGGCCACGAGCTGCCCGCCGCCGCGGCACAACTTCACGGAGCTGCCGCGGATTCGTTCGGAGCGTCCTGCGTTCGAGGTGCACTACCCGCACCTGGTGGAACGTGCCCGCGCGGAGGCGCACGCCGGCGGCCACGCCGACCAGTTCGAGGTCGCCGCGAAGGCAACGGCCGCGGGGACGCTTTCGGGCGAGGACCCGAAGTCGCGTTGACCGGCACCGATCTACGCTGTCAGGAATGACAGACACCAGCGTCCTGATCACGGTCACCGGGCCGGACCGGCCCGGGGTGAGCTCGGTGCTGTTCGCCGCGCTCATCCGGCACGGGGTCGACCTGCTCGACGTCGAGCAGGTGGTGATCCGTGGTCAGCTCACGCTGGGCGCGCTCGTGGCGGCTCACCACGACCCCGAAGGCCTACAGGAGGCCGTCGAGCAGGCGATGGCGAGCATCTCGATGCACGTGCAGACCTCGCTCGAGGTGCCCGACGACCGGTCCGTGCGGCAGCGCTCCACACACGTCGTGCTCGTGATCGGGAGCCCGATCACGGCACGCGCCTTCGGCGCGATCGCGCAGGCGCTCGCCGGCGTGGGAGCGAACATCGACTCCATCCGCCGGGTCGCCGACTACCCCGTCACCGGGCTCGAGCTGATGGTCTCCCCGGATCCGGCAGGTGGCAGCGAGGCCCATCCGCCCGGGACGCTGCGTGCGCGGCTCGTCGAGGTGGCCCGCACCGCCGGTGTCGACGTCGCCGTCGAGCGGGCCGGGTTCGGTCGCCGCAGCAAGCGGCTGATCGTGTTCGATGTCGACTCCACGCTCGTGCAGGGCGAGGTGATCGAGATGCTCGCGGCCCGGGCGGGCGCCGAGCAGGAGGTCCGCGCGGTCACCGAGGCGGCCATGCGCGGCGAGCTGGACTTCGCCGAGTCGCTGCGGCGGCGTGTCGCGGTGCTCGACGGGCTGCCGGAGTCGGTGCTCACTGAGGTCGCCGCGAAGCTGGAGCTCACGCCCGGCGCGCGCACCACGATCCGCACGCTCAAGCGGCTCGGCTTCCGCTGCGGCGTCGTGTCGGGCGGCTTCACCCGCGTGATCAGCGGCCTGGTGGACGAACTCGGGCTGGACTTCTGCGCCGCCAACGAGCTGGAGATCGTCGACGGCAAGCTGACCGGGCGCGTGCTCGGCGAGATCGTCGACCGGCCGGCCAAGGCGGTGGCCCTGCGCCGGTTCGCCGAGACGTTCGGCATCCCGCTGGAGCAGTGTGTCGCCGTCGGCGACGGCGCCAACGACATCGACATGCTGTCCACTGCCGGGCTGGGCATCGCGTTCAACGCCAAGCCCGCGCTGCGCGAGGTGGCGGACGCCGCGCTCTCCCACCCCTACCTGGACGTGGTGCTGTTCGTCCTCGGCATCACCCGCGACGAGGTGGAGCGCGCGGACGCCGCCGAGGGCGTGCTGCGTCGCGTGCCGATCGCGTGACCCACCCCGCCCCCCACGACATGACCAGCGTGCTGGAGCCGCTCGCCGCGCGGTACGTGCGGCGCGACCCCGACATCCCGCCGGAGCCGGACGGCGTGGTCCGGGCGATGCCAGTGGTCCTCCGGCTGGACCGGCCGCCCGCTCCCCGGACCCCGGTGCTGGAGGCGGCGGCCGACGCGGCACTCGCCGTCTGCCTCGACCCGCGTGCCGAACCCGGTGGGGAGTGGCACGACGCCGTCGCCACGTGGGTGGCCGGCCGTATCCGCAAGATCGCCCGGCGCGCCCGCGGCGCGCACTGGGCGGCGGTGCAGGAGCTTCCCGGCGTCACGTGCGTGGTCGATTCGCCCGACGGTCCGGCCGAGGCGCGGGCGCTGCTGCCCGGGCCGGTCGACGACGTGCCGAAGGTGGTGTCCCGGCTGCAGATCGGTGGCACCGAGCTACCGGCCGACGAGCCCGGCCCGCCCCCGCCCGGGGTGCCGGTGATCTGGGTGAACGCCGACCTGGAGATGACCGTGGGCAAGGCGGCCGCGCAGGTCGGGCACGCCTCGATGCTCTACGCCGCCGCTCAGGGCCTCACGGCCGTGCCGTCGTTCGCGGTGCGCGAGGCCCGCGCGGAGCGCTGGGCGCAGCTGTGCGACGGCGTGAAGGGTGGCGAGGGCGTGGCCGTGCGGGACGCCGGCTTCACCGAGGTGGCGCCGGGCACGATCACCTGCATCGCCACGCCACCGAGCTGAGTCCGGTCCGTCGTCACGCCCCGCGCAACCGTCGCAGCGCGCCGTGCACCTTCTCCCGGTCGTCGGTGGGCCAGAACGGCGGCAGCGACGCACGCAGGAATCCGCCGTAGCGGGCTGTGGCCAGACGGGGATCGAGGATCGCGACGACGCCGCGATCGTCCATGCCACGCAGCAGCCGTCCCGCACCCTGGGCGAGCAAGAGGGCCGCGTGGGTGGCGGACACCGTGAGGAAGCCGTTGCCCCCGCGAGCGTCGGTGGCGCGCTGCCTCGCTGCCACCAGCGGGTCGTCAGGACGCGGGAAGGGGATGCGGTCGATGATCACGCACGAGAGCGACGGCCCCGGCACGTCGACGCCCTGCCAGAGCGAGAGCGTGCCGAAGAGCGAGGTGGGCTCGTCCTCGGCGAACCTCTTCACCAGCTGCATCGTGGAGTCGTCGCCCTGGCACAGCAGCGGTGTGTCGAGCCTCCCGCGCAGCGCCTCGGTGGCCTGCTTGGCCGCACGCATCGACGAGAACAACCCCAGGGTGCGCCCACCCGCCGCCTCCACCAGACCGGCGATCTCGTCGAGGTAGGCAGGCGGCAGGCCGTCGCGGCCCGGTGGCGGTAGCCGCTTCGCGACGTAGAGGATGCCGCTGCGGCCGTGGGCGAACGGCGAGCCGACGTCGAGGCCCGACCACTTCGGCGCGTCGGGATCGGGGATCGGGTCGCTATCGCCACCGGCAGTGCTCGTCTCGGCCGCCTTCTCCGGCGGCAGGCCCCACTGGCGCGCGAGAGCGTCGAAGTTGCCGCCCAGCGCCAGCGTGGCCGACGTCAGGACCACCGTGGACCGCCCGAACAGCCGCTCCCGCAGCAGCCCGCCCACCCACAGCGGCGCGATGCGCAGCACCTTGTGCCGAGCGCCGTCCGGCCCTTGCTCGCCGAGCCAGACGACGTCGCGCCGCTTCGCCGGATCGGGCTCCTCGAACGCGGTGAGCAGCCGGACAGCGGTGTCGGCCAGCTCGTCGAGCGACGCCTGCGCGACCTTGCGGCCGGTGGCGGCCTCGGGGTCCTCGCGCCGTTCGGACCCGAGCGACTGCTTGCACGCCGCGGCCGCGTCCCGCAGCGCCGACAGGGCACCCACTGCGGCCTGCGGCAGGCTGTCCCACCGTGCGGGCGGGAGGTCTTCCAGCACCATCGCGAGGCCCTCGCCCGCCTCGGCGAGCCGGTCGCCGACCGCCTGGTCGACCAGCTTGCCCACCCGGCGGGCGGCGATGCCGACCACGCCAGAGGCCAGCTCGGCCGTGGCCACCCCGGTGACCCGGTCGACCAGCTCGTGCGCCTCGTCGACCACCACGACGTCGTGCTCGGGCAGGACCGGGCGGCCCTCCAGCGCGTCGATCGCCAGCAGCGCGTGGTTGGTGACGACGATGTCGGCATGGCCTGCCTCGGCGCGGGCCTTCTCGGCGAAGCACTCGTCTCCGACGGGGCACTTCGCCGCTCCGATGCACTCGCGTGCGGTGACCGAGACCTGCCGCCACGTGGAGTCGGGCACGCCGGGCACCAGCTCGTCGCGGTCGCCCGTGTCGGTGGTCTCGGCCCACTCGTGGATGCGTTGCACCTGCCGACCGGCGGCCGACACGGCCTGCGCGTCGAACAGGATCTCCGCGGGGTCCTCCGGCGCGTCGGTCTGCAGCCGATGCCGGCACAGGTAGTTGCGGCGGCCCTTGAGGATGGCGAACGCGGGCTCGCGGCCGAGCGACGGCGTCAGCGAGTCGGCGAGCCGGGGAAGGTCACGGTCGATGAGCTGACGCTGTAGCGCGATCGTCGCGGTCGAGACCACGACGCAGGA
>DASYES010000678.1:0-8231 GCA_036498885.1 Pseudonocardia sp. | reverse complement strand
TCCGCTGGTGTTCGGCACGATCCTCGCCGCGCTGATCGCGCTCGTGCTGGCCACCCCGCTGGCCGTCGCGATCGCCCTGTTCATCACGCACTACGCGCCGCGCAGGCTCGCGCAGGGCCTCGGCTACCTGATCGACCTGCTAGCCGCGGTGCCCAGCATCGTCTACGGACTGTGGGGCGTGGCCGTCCTCGCGCCGGCCACGATCGGCCTCTCGACCTGGCTCAACACCTACCTCGGGTGGATCCCGTTCTTCGCCGGCCCGGTGTCGGTCACGGGCCGCACGATGCTGGTCGTCGGCGTCACTCTCGCGGTGATGATCCTGCCGATCATCACCGCGGTGTCCCGCGAGGTGTTCCTCCAGACGCCCAAGCTGCACGAGGAAGCGGCGCTCGCACTGGGCGCCACCCGCTGGGAGATGATCCGGATGGCCGTGCTGCCGTTCGGCCGGTCGGGAATCATCAGCGGCTCGATGCTCGGGCTCGGGCGTGCGCTCGGCGAGACGATGGCGGTGGCGATCATCTTGTCCGCCTCCGGCGCCGTCACCGTCAACCTGATCAGCTCCGACAACCCGTCGACGATCGCAGGCAACATCGCGCTGCAGTTCCCCGACTCCACGGGGCTGGCCGTCAACACGCTCATCGCGTCCGGCCTCGTGCTGTTCGTGATCACCCTCCTGGTCAACGCGCTCGCCCGCTACATCATCAACCGTCGTCGTGAGTTCTCGGGGGCCAACTGATGTCCATCGACACCGAGCGCTCACAGCGCGCGCAGGCCACGAAGGCCTCCGCCGCGCAGGCACCGTCACTGGTCCGCGCGGAGCTGCCCCGATGGATGCCGTGGGCGGTGCTGGCCGGAGCGTTGGTCGTGATCGGCGCCCTGCTCGCCGCCACCGGCGCGTTCAGCATCGGTGGGCTGCTCGTCGCGTCGGCGGTCGTGTACGCCATCGCCACCTACGTGATCTCTCGTGTCGTGGAGGGCAGGCGCAAGGCCACCGACCGCCTTGTCACGATCGTCGTGACGGTCGCGTTCCTCATCGCACTGACTCCGCTCGTCTCCGTGGTGATCACCGTGGTCAGCCACGGCCTCGCGCGCTTCGACCCCGAGTTCTTCAACTCGTCCATGCGCGGCGTCATCGGCGCCGGCGGCGGTGGCTACCACGCGATCGTCGGCACTCTGCTCGTCACGGCGCTGGCCGCGCTCATGTCGATCCCTGTCGGCCTGCTCACCGCCGTCTACCTCGTGGAGTACGGCAAGGGCAGGCTCGCCAAGGCCATCACGTTCTTCGTCGACGTCATGACCGGTATCCCGTCGATCGTGGCCGGCCTCTTCGCGTTCGCGCTGTTCGCACTCATCTTCGGACCGGGTGTACGGCTCGGCTTCGGCGGATCGGTGGCGCTGAGCGTGCTCATGATCCCGGTGGTGGTGCGCTCCACCGAGGAGATGCTCAAGATCGTGCCGAACGAACTGCGGGAGGCCGCATTCGCGCTCGGCACCCCGAAGTGGCGCACGATCATGAAGGTGGTGATCCCCACCTCGATCGCCGGCATCGCGTCCGGTGTCACCCTCGCGATCGCCCGCGTCATCGGTGAGACCGCCCCGTTGCTGATCATCGCCGGCCTGACCACCTCCCTCAACTTCAACCCGTTCGAGGGCCGGATGGCCACGCTGCCGGTGTTCGCCTACACCTCGTACGCGTCACCCGGTGTGCCGCGCGAGCCCTACCTGGACAGGGCGTGGACCGCTGCCCTCGTCCTGATCCTGATCGTGCTGGTGCTCAACCTCGTGGCGCGGCTGATCGCCCGGCTGTTCGCCCCCAAGACCCGATAAGAGGAACGACAGTGGGCAAAGCGATCGACGCCAAGAACCTGAACATCTACTACGGCTCCTTCCTCGCCGTCGAGGGCGTCTCGATGTCCATTCGCCCGCAGACGGTCACTGCGCTGATCGGCCCGTCGGGCTGCGGCAAGTCGACCTTCCTGCGGTCGATAAACCGGATGCACGAGGTCATCCCGGGTGCCCGCGTCGAGGGCAGCCTGGAACTCGACGGCAAGGACCTCTACGGCCCGGGGATCGACCCGGTGGGCGTGCGCCGGCAGATCGGGATGGTCTTCCAGCGGCCCAACCCGTTCCCCACGATGTCGATCTACGACAACGTCATCGCGGGTCAGCGGCTGAACAGCAAGAAGATGAAGAAGGAAGCCACCGACGCGCTCGTCGAGCAGTCGCTGCGCGGTGCGAACCTCTGGAACGAGGTCAAGGACCGCCTCGACAAGCCGGGTTCGGGCCTGTCCGGCGGACAGCAGCAGCGCCTGTGCATCGCGCGCGCCATCGCGGTGCAGCCGGATGTGCTGCTCATGGACGAGCCGTGCTCGGCGCTCGACCCGATCTCGACGCTCGCGATCGAGGATCTGATCAACGAGCTGAAGACCGAGTACACGATCGTGATCGTCACGCACAACATGCAGCAGGCCGCCCGGGTCAGCGACTTCACCGGGTTCTTCAACATCGAGGGCACCGGCAAGCCGGGGCACCTGGTGGAGATGGACGAGACGAAGACGATCTTCTCCCAGCCGAGGCAGAAGGCCACGGAGGACTACGTCTCGGGTCGCTTCGGCTGATCTCCGGCCCGCGGAACCGGACGCGGTCAGATCGGGATCGCGTCCGGTTCCTCACCGGTCACGGCGTAGACGGTGTGGCCGGCCACCACCACCGCGTGGTCGGCGAAGCGTTCGTAGTAGCGCGCGAGCAGCGTGATGTCGACGGCTGCTGGCACGCCGTGCGGCCAGGACGGATCCATCAGCACGGTGAACATGTGCCGGTGCAGCTTGTCCATCGCGTCGTCGTCGGCGTCGAGCTCCACACCCAGGATCACGTTGCGCGACCGTGCCACCTGTGCCGCCTTGAGGGCGAGCTGCACAGCGACCGCCCCCATCTGCGCGAAGTCGTCGCGGACCTCGGGCGGCAGCACGGGACGCGGGTGGCGCATGCTCACCACTTCGGCGACGTGCAGCGCGAGGTCGCCCATCCGCTCGATGTCGCCGGCGGCGCGAATCGCCGACACCACGGCGCGTAGGTCGCCGGCGACCGGCGCGTGGAACAACAGCGCCTCGGTGGCGACATCCTCGAGCTGGGCCCGCATGGCGTCGATCCGGGCATCGCTCGCAATCACCTGCTCGGCAAGGCGCACGCGACCGTCGAGCATCGCCGTGGTGGCCCGGTCCAACGCCCCGGCGGCCGCTGTGCACATCTCCCCGAGCAGGTCAGCGAGCCCACGCAGCTGCTGAGGCAGGGGCAGGGGCGGCATGAGCGAAGGGTAGGGCCTTTCGGTCGGATCGGACGTGAACGAGTGATGAAGGGCGCCTGTCAGACCGCGAGAGGGCCGGGCATCCGGCCCGTGACCACGTACACGATCCGGCGTGCGACGGCCACAGCATGGTCGGCGTACCGCTCGTAGAAGCGTGCCAGGAGCGTGATGTCGACGGCCGGACCGACGCCGTGGCTCCAGTGGCGATCCATCAGCACCGTGAAGATGTGCCGGTGCAGGTCGTCCATCGCGTCGTCGTCGGTCTCGAGCTCCGCGGCCGCGGCCAGATCGCGGCTGCGGATCACGTCGCCCGCCTTCAGCGCCAGCGCGACGCCGACGCGCCCCATCTCGGCGAAGTACGGTGCGACCTCTGCCGGAAGCACAGGGAGCGGATGGCGGCGGCGTGCCGCCTGGGCCACGTGCAACGCCAGGTCGCCCATGCGCTCGATGTCGCCCGCCCCGTGGATGGCCGAGACCACGATCCGCAGATCGGTGGCCACCGGCGCCTGCAGCGCGAGCAGCGCGAACGCCCTTTCCTCAGCGACTGCCCGCACCTCGTCGATCCGGATGTCCTCGGAGATGACCTCTTCGGCGAGTTGGAGATCACACTCCAGCAAGGAGCGGGTGGCCTTGCTCATGGCGTCCGCCACCCGGTTGCACATGTCGGCCAGTGCGTCAGCCAACTCGTCCAGCTGCTCCTGGTAAGCGTCACGCATATAGGCAGGGTAGAGCTGAGTCGGACATTCGGCGCGCTGGGCAGATGAACCAATGGTGAACACAGCTCACACGGTCACGAACACGTTGCGGTTTCCGCGGTGACGGGAGGTCCGTCGGCCTGCAGAGCAATCGGTTCGGCCGGGGCGCGGACCACGTCGTCGAACGATCGGCCCAGTACCAGTTGCAACACGCCGCTGGTTCCCGGGTCGGGCACCGACGTCGCCGATGGGACGGTGCTGGCGAGCAACGCGGCCGCGGCGGCCTGGTCGGGGGAGAACCGGATCACCGTCTGTGGGGTCGGCGTGTCGGCGTTGCCGACCTCGCCCACCCCGAACCCGAGCGAGCCCAGCGTCTCTCCGACCTTGCCGGCGAGCCCGGACCGGTCCGACGCGTTCAGCACGTCGACCTCGAGGTCGCTCGGCGCCGGCCCGCTGGGGGCTCCGTGCGGGTCGCCTTGCTGCTCGGGCAGGGGGGAGTCCTCCCGGACGGCGGTGAACAGCTTGGCGGCATCGGTGTCGCGGAGCACCGGACGGTCCGGGTTGTTCGGGTCGGTAGCCGTGGGCGCGGCCGCGAACGTGACGCCCTCGGCGTCCAGTTTCTGCAGGGACAGGGCCAGCGCCAGCACCTCGTCGAGCCCGGCGCCATCGGTGACGACGGCGGTGCCGAGAGCGGGGCGCAGCGCGGCGAGCCGCGAGATGTCGAGCAGCCCCGTTCCGGAGACGGCCTTCTCCAGTACGGAGGCGAGCAACTGCTGCTGGCGCTCGATCTGCCCGTAGTCCGACGGGGGGTCGCCCTGCACATCGGCGGCACGCGCGAAGTCGGCGGCGCGCACGCCCGAGAGCGTCGTGGCGCCCGTGTTCGGCACGACCGGACCGAGCACGCCGTCGACCACCGGCTTCGTGACGCAGACGCTCGCGCCGCCCACGGCGTCCGCCATCGTCCCGAGGGCGGCCAGATCGACGCCGACGTACTTCGTGACCGCGAGGCCGGTCAGCTGCTGCACGACCCGGGTGACGCAGCGGGGCCCGCCGACATCCAGCGCCGAGAGCAACTGCGTCCTCGCCTCTGCGCGTTCCTGGTCGAGATAGGACGCCGACCCGGCGTCCCAGCGCTCACACGGCGGACGGTTGATCTCCAGGTCGTTGGGCACCGACAACACGACCATGGGGCCACCGCCCGCCGGGATGTGGACGACCGTGACGGTGTCGGCGCCGGCCGGGGCGGCCTCGGGGGCCCCCGCAGCGGCCGGGGCTGCGGTGTCCCCGTCCGACGCGACGATCAGAACGTTCTCGTCACCCTGCTGAGAATCGGCGTCGACCACCGAGCTCGACTCGGGATCGAGCGCAGCGGCGTTGCGGATCGAGGTCTCGAGCCAGCCCTTCGCGCCCCAGCCCACGGTGGTCGCCGCGAACACGAGCAGGGCAGCCGCTGCGCCCAGCACCCTTCCCGCCGTGATGCGCACGGGACGCCTCGGTGCGGCCGCCGGCTCGGCCTCGGAGCCCTCGCGGGCCGGGAGGTTGAGACCGGCGTGGGCGGCGGTGAGCCGCGTCAGCGTCTCGTCGATGTGTGTCGCACGGTTCGCGGCGGACTCGCGATCCGAGCGCCGCGTGAGCTCGGCCTGTTCGCTGCGGTCCGGGGCCTGGCCCGAACCGGAGGCGCGGACGCGGGTGGTCGACTCCGCGGGAGGCTGGGCCTGGCTGCGGCCGGAGTCGGAGACGGACGCGTCGCCGGCGGGCTTGGCGGCGCGGACGCGGCGCGTGGTGGCCTCGAGCGCCGGAGGCTGCGGGCTGCGGGGCACCGGATGGGAGATGGGCGCGGCAGGGTCGGCGGTGGGCCGCAGGCGGCTGGTGGCCTCGGGAGCGGCTGCCGGGGGTTGCGGGCGCCGTGACCCGGGGGTGGAGACGGGCGCATCGGCGGCCGGACGGGTGGCGCGGACGCGGGTGGTGGCCTCGGGAGCCGCTGCCGGGGGGTGGGAACGGCGCCCTCCCGGGCCCGAGATCGGGGAGTCCAGGTCGGGGCCGGGGTGTGGCGCGGTCGCGTGGACGCGGGTGGTGGCTTCCGGCGTGGCCGCCGGGGGCTGGGCGTGCCGACGTCCGGAGGGGGCGATCGGGCCGTCGGGCTCGGGGACGGAGGGCGGGCCCGGTGCGCGAGTGGCCTCGGGTGGGGCCGCGGTGGGCCGGGCTCGGCGGCGTCCGGGTTCGGGGGTGGCGGCGCGAACGCGCGTGGTGGCTTCAGGGGTGGCCGCCGGGGGTTGGGCACGCCTGCCCCCGGAGTCGGAGATGGGGCCGGGCACGTCGGCCCCTGCGCGCCTGCGGGTGCCCGCGTCGGGTGCGGGGGGTCGGGCGTGGCGGCGTCCGGATTCGGGGGTGGTTGCGTCGACTGTGGGTGACGGGCCCGGCCGATCCGGCGCGTTCCGGCGGCGCCTCGGGACGTCGCTTGCCGGAGTCCCGGGACGCACCGGCTCGCGAGCGGGCGGTGCCGAGGGCGGCGGCATGCTCCCACCCGGGTCGAGCGGGGGGACGCCACGGTCTGCGTGGCGTCCTGAGTCGGGCGCGCGGCCACCGTGTCGCGGCGCCGCCTGCTCGGGGTCGAGCGCGCGGCGTCCGGAGCCGGGTCGAGGGGCCGATGGCGAGGCGTACCCGGCGCCAGAGGCCTCGGCCGCCTTCCTGCGAGCCGCGCGGCCTCCCGGTGAACGGGAACCGGCAGCGGGGGGAGGAGAGGGTTGAGCTGCAGCCGCCTCGCGTTCCTCCTCGGCGCGCCTGCGCGCGGCTCGGCTCCCCGGTGGGGCCGGGGGAGCGTCCTCCTCGTGAGCGGAGCCGAGCAGCCCGTGCCGGGCCAGGACGTCGTCGGGTGTCTCCGGGGCTCGGCGGCGGCCACCCGACGAGGCTTCGGGGGCGCGCCTGCGGCCGCCGGATGGGGTGGAGCGCCGAGCACGGTCCGGACCGTCCTCCACGCCACCTCCCGCCACGAACAAGGGGCGGGCACGGGTGGTCACCCGGTCCCGCCCCCCTTGATGTCAGCGGAGCGAGCTTACGTAGATGGACCGGTTCGATCACAAGCGGGTGTCGGTGAGCGCGCCGCTCTAGCGCAGCGAACGGCGTCCGGCGGCTGGACCTGCGAGGCACACGGTTCCGTCCCCTTCATCCCGATAGGCGACGGCGTTTCGGCCGGCATGCTTGGCGCCGTACAGCAGGGCGTCCGCCATGCCGACGAGCCGCTCGAGCCCGCTGACCGGACCCGAGGTGTGCGCGACGCCGATGCTGACCGTCACCCGGAGATCCCGGTGCAGCTCGTGCCAGGGGTGGCGGTCGATGCGGTGGCGCGCGGCCTCACAGATCCGCACGACATCAACGAGATCGCGACCGGGGAACACCAGCGCGAACTCCTCGCCGCCGTAGCGGGCGCAGAACGCGCCCTCGGGCAGGCCCGCGTCGAGCTCCGTGACGAGCCGCTGGAGCACGCGATCCCCGAAGGGGTGGCCGTAGGTGTCGTTGACCTGCTTGAAGTGGTCGACGTCCACGAGAGCGACGCAGATGCCTGCCGTCCCGGTCTGGTCCTCGAGGAGCGTGACCAGGCGCTCGTCGAGGTAGCGGCGGTTGTAGCTGGCGGTGAGGGCATCCCGGCGGCTCTGCTCGCGGGCCTCGGCGTGCTCACGGCGCAGCCGGTCGAGCTCGTCCGGGAGTCGCTGGCCGTGCAGGAGCCGGATGGCGGTGCGCAGGTGCTCGTAGGCCTGCTCCCAGCAGCCGGCGTCCGCGAGTTCCTCCGCTATTGCGGTGTGCCGGGCCGCTGTGGAGGCCGTGGTGGTGACGGGTTCCGCCGGAGCCGGCGCCTCTCGGGGCGGCATCTCGCAATGCGTCCCCGAGTGCGCAGCTGTACGTACCGTTACCACCGCTCACCTCCTGTTGCTGGTGGTGTCGACGGGACGCCTGGTGCTCTTGAGGCGGCCGCACCCGTTAGCGGGGTGATCCACCCGACCGGGCCGTTAGCTGTTCGTGATCACGTCACTACCCGTCGGCGCGTCAGCCGCCGGAGTGCTCCAGCTCCGCCCCGAGCGGGACCGATGGGTCCTCCGGATCATCCAGCCAGTGTTCGGGCAGCACCACGCGTCCCGGGGAGCCCTGGCGCCCGCGCGGCCCGTCGGCGTCGGCGGGGAACTCCTGGTGCGGGTCGAGCTGTCCGAGCAGCTCGTCGAGCTCGTCGAGGCTGCCGA
>DASYES010000677.1:0-2578 GCA_036498885.1 Pseudonocardia sp. | reverse complement strand
CCGGCGTAATAGCCGGTGAACTCGCCGAACGGGCCCTCCGGCGCGACGTCGCCGGGAAGCATCTCCCCCTCCAGCACCAGCTCGGCCGACGCCGGGACGGGAAGCCCGTACAGCTCGGTCTCGATCACCTCGAACGGCCGTCCCCGGTGTCCGCCCGCGTAGTCGTACTCGGAGAGGCCGTAGCGCAGCTCATTGCCCGCAGCGAGGAACAGCAACGGGTCGTGGCCGCACGAGATCGCCACGGGGCACGGCTTGCCCATGGCGAAGTACTTGTCCCGGATCTGGCGTCCCTGCTTGCCCGGCGACATCCACAGACCGACGCGGTCGGTGTCGTGCACCTGCACGCGGTACGTCCCGACGTTGACCCAGCCGCCGTCCGGATCACGCATCACCACGAGATCGTCGGTGCCGATGTAGCGCCCACCGTCCTTCTCGTGCAGCAGTGGCGCGGCGAGCGCGGTGACGTCGACCTCGCCGTCACGCTGGACGTTCTCCAGCACCGGTCCGCGCTCGACCGTCACCGGCGCGATGGGGGTGTGGGTCTTCATCCGGTCGCGGTAGGCCCGCACCACGTCGAGGGGGTGGCGAGGGGTCGGCAGCCCCATCGTCATCGCGAGCCTGGTCGCGGAGTTGGTGGCGCCGGAGAGCGCGCGATGCCCGGTGGGAGCTCCCACCAGATCCTCGAAGAGAACGGCCGGGCCACCTTCACCTGCGCGATGGGCCACCAATTCGATCAGCGTTCCCAGTTCGAGATGTGGATCGACGTCCCTGATCCGGAGCAGTTCCCCGGCCTTGTCGATCCGTCCGATCAACTCCCGCAGATCGTGGTGGGGACCGCCGTGCTCCTCGTAGCCCACGTGGTGCGTCTCCGAGCCGCCGCTCATCCAGTTCTCCTGCTCGCTTCGCTGCGCCGCCGCCCTCTGACGGGCGAGCGAAGATTACGAGCTTGTTCCATTGATAGGAAGAAAGTGACGTCGTTGTTCCGTAGAACAGAACAAGATCATCTCAGGCGAGGTCTGCTCCGATGCGGGCCGCATGTCGGCGCGCAGCGTCGACCATCGCGGGGAGCTGATCGGGTCCCATCCGGCTGGCGAGCGAAGAGATCGCCAGCGCCGCGACCGCCCGGCCGATGTGGTCGCGGACCGGCACGGCGAGCGCGGTCAGGTCGGGGTCGCTCTCCCCGCGGTTGACGGCGTACCCGCGCCGCCGCACCAGTTCGAGCTCGCGCTCGAAGGCCGCGAAGTCGGTGATCGTGTGGTCGGTCAGCCGCGGGAGTCCGCCGGGGTAGAGGGCGCGCACCTCCGCTCCCGGCAGCTCGGCGAGGAGCACCCGGCCGCCGGACGTGGTGCTGGCCGGCAGCAAGGTCCCGGTACGGAGGGTCACGCGGAGCACGCGGTCGCCCTCGACCCCGTCGATGAACCGGCTGCCCGCCCCTTCCAGCACGAGCAGGTTGACCGTCTCCCGCACCTGCGCTGCCAGCTCCACCAGGTGCTGGCGCGCCTTGCGTCTGACGTCGAGGTCTCCGACGGTGGCGAGCCCCAGCTCGATGAAGACCCGACCGGCGCGATACGCCTTCGTCAGCCGGTCCTGGTTGACGAATCCGTGCTGACAGAGGGTCGCGAGCAGGCGGTGGGCCGTGGACCGCGACACCCCGAGCTCGCGGCTCACGTCGGTGACCCGCACGACCGACGCACCCCGAAGCATGAGCAGGATCCGGAGCGCGCGCTCCACCGACTCCACGGGATAGCCGGGCGTGGCCTCGGACGTCATGGGAACCTCCGCCTCGTTGCGCGAGGCGGAATCCTAACCCCGCCTATTCCGACTGACGGAGCAGCGGGGGCTACCCGGCGGAGATGGCCTCCGTGACAGCCGCCGTGGTGGCGAGCAGAGGTGCGCTGAGCTCGTCGAGGGCGCGTCCCTGCACCCGCGAGCTGGGAGCGCCGATGACGACCGCCGCGACCGCGCGCCCACGCCGGTCGCGCACGCAGGCGCCTACCGCGCTGACGCCGCGCTCGGTCTCCTCGACGTTGCGCGCGTACCCGCGCCGCCGGATCCCGGCGAGTTCACGGCGCAGCGCGGCGAGCGCCGGACCTGCGGCGTCCGGTGTGAGCGGCAGGCCGCGCGGATAACGCTCGCCGAGCTCGTCGGCGGTGAGCTCGGCGAGCAACGCCTTGCCGCCTGACGTCAGATGCGCGGGCATCAGGAGCCCGACCCGGGGGGCCACCCGTCGAGCCGGGCTGCCCTCGACCACCGCGACGAACCGGGCGCTGGTGCCTTCCAGCACCACCAGGTGCACCGTCTCCCCCACCTGCGCGACGAGCGCTTCCAGGTGCGGGCGGGCACATGCCAGCAGGTCCACGGGCTCGGCACGTGGCGCGGCCACGGCGTCCAGGGCGGGGCCGGGGAAGTACTCGTGGCGGACGTCCCAGCGTGCGAAGCCGTGCCGGACAAGGGTGGTGAGCAACCGGTGCGCCGTGGACGGGGCGACGTCCAACGCCAGCGCCGCCTCGTGCACCCGCAGCCGGCCGCGGGCGTGCAGAAGTGCGAGCAGGTCCAACACGCGGTCGGCGGAGGTCGA
>DASYES010000676.1:0-4924 GCA_036498885.1 Pseudonocardia sp. | reverse complement strand
GAGGAGGCGGCCGCCGCCAGCGGAGCGTCCTGGCTGCGCACGTTCCGCCGGATCTACGTGCCCCTACTGGCGCCGTCACTGCTTGCCGCGTTCCTCTACACGGTGATCGTCGCGTTCCGCGAGATCTCGGCGGCGATCTTCCTCTACACGCAGGACACCCAGGTGGTGTCGGTGACGATCTACCAGGAGTGGTCCAACGGCAGCTATCCCATCGTTGCTGCGCTGGGCGTCTGCATCGTCGTCTTCCTCGCCCTGATCGTCGTCCTGGTCCGCCTGCTCGGCAGGAGAACCGGGCTCAACCGCCAGTCGAGCTGAATGCGCGAAGGAGCGTCCTGTGATCGAGATCCGCGGACTGGTCAAACGTTTCGAGGGGCGGGCGGTCACCCGCAATGCGGTCGACGGCGTCGACCTGGAGGTGCCGGACGGCAGGCTGGTGACCCTGCTGGGCCCGAGCGGCTGCGGCAAGACCACCACGCTCCGGCTGATCGCCGGCCTGGAGCGGCCGGACGCCGGGGAGATCCGGATCGGCGGGCGCGTGGTCTGTGCCCCCGCGGAGGGCGTGTTCGTCGGGGTGCACCAGCGCCCGATCGGCGTCGTCTTCCAGTCCTATGCCATCTGGCCGCACATGACGGCCGTGCAGAACGTCATGTTCCCCCTGCGCTCTGGCCAAGTGCGCCTGCCGCGGGCGGAGGCACGCGAGCGGGCGATGGCAGCCCTGGAGATGGTCGGGCTCGCCGACCTGGCCGACCGCCCCGCACCCGCGCTCTCCGGAGGGCAGCAACAGCGCGTCTCGCTCGCCCGCGCGCTGACCCGCGAGCCCGAGGTACTGCTGCTGGACGAGCCGCTGAGCAATCTCGACGCGGGGCTGCGGGACCGCGTCCGCGACGAGATCCGCGCTGTGCAGCAGCGCCTGGGCATCACCACCGTGTTCGTCACCCACGACCAGGACGAGGCGCTCGCCGTCTCCGACGAGGTCGTCGTCATGGACCGGGGCCGGATCGTCGAACGCGGCCCCGCCCAGGAGATCTACGCCTGGCCGCGCGAGGAGTTCACCGCGCGGTTCATGGGCATCTCCAACAGCCTGCCCGGCACGGTGATCTCCCGGACCCGGGACCGGGCCGAGATCGAACTCGGCCACGGCCGCCTGATCTGCCTGGCGGCTGGTCAGTTCCCACCCGGCACGGAGGTGAACGTCTTCGTCCGCCCGGAGTGCCTGGTGCTGTCCCGCAAGAACTCCGCAGGGCAGGGTTGGAAGGGAACGGTGGAGTTCAGCATCTACCGCGGTGACTGCTGGGACTACCACGTCCGCGTGGGCGACACGGTGCTGCGTTCGCGCGTGTACCGGGAGAAGAAGGGCCTCTCGCACGGCGAACCGGTCTGGGTGGTGCCGGAACAGGAGTCGGCGATAGCGATCCCGGCCACCGCCTGACCCCTGCTTTCTCAGCCCAGGTGGAGAGGCAGGCGGGCCAGGCGGCGCATTCCGGGCGCCTGCACCCACTCGTGCTCCGACGAGGTCAGCGCCAGGTTCGGGAACCTCTCGACGATGGCGCGCAGCGCCACCTCAGCCTCCTGTCGAGCGAGGGCGGCGCCGAGGCAGTAGTGGAAGCCGTGCCCGAAGCCGACGTGGCCCTCGCCCCGCCCGGCGGGGCGACGGGTGACGTCGAGCCGTTCCGGGTCGGTGTACTCACGCGGGTCGTGGTTGGCGGACAGGAGCACCGCCTGCACCGGCTCGCCCGCCCGGATCACCACCCCGCCCATCTCGACGTCCTGCGCGGCGTAGCGGATCCGCGTGACCTGCACGGGGCTGCACCAGCGCATGAGCTCGTGGACCGCGCCCGGCCACAGCGACGGGTCCGAGCGGAGCAGGGCGAGCTGGTCGGGGTGCTCCAGCAGGGCGACCAGGCCGTTGCCGAGCAGGTGTGCCGTGGTCTCGTGGCCGGCCATCACGAGGGTGAGCACCATGGTCACGAGCTCGTCCTCGCTGAGCCTGTCGCCCTCCTCGTCGCGCACGTGGACGAGCGCGGTGAGCAGGTCGTCGGCGGGTTCGGCACGGCGGCGCGCGATCAGGTCCTGCACGTGGGTGACCATGTCCCGCATTGCGACCGATACGACGTCGGGCCTCATCGTGATCAGCGCCGCACCCCACTCCCGCCACGACGGCCGGTCGGCCTCGGGAACGCCCACCAGCTCGCAGATCACGGTTATGGGCAGCGGGTACGCGAAGTCGGCCATGAAGTCCACCGGCTCCACGAACTTGTCGAGCAGCCGTGCGGTGATCTCCTCGACGCGCGGGCGCAGGTCGTTCACGCGCCGCACGGTGAACGCGCGCGACACCAGCTTGCGCAGGCGCGTGTGCCTCTCCCCGTCCGAGTCGAGAATCGTGTTGGTGATGAAGCGGGCGTACTCCGGCGGGATGCCCACCATCTCGATCATCTTGTCGCGCACGCTGTCGACCTCGACGCCGGGCACGGACGTCGCGTTGTTGACGAAGCGGGGGTCACCCAGCACCGTCCGAACGTGCTCCTGGCGCATGACGTACCAGGCGTGGCTGCCGTCCGGGGTACGCCCCCGCAGCACCGGCGCCTCTTCCCGCAGTCGGCCGTAGCCGCCGAAGGGATCCGCGATCAGCGCGGGATCCATGATGTTCGGCTCCACGCTTGCGGTCATCGTTGACTCCGTTTTCCGGCGCCGCTCCGCCCGGGGTCACCGGACGCGGCGGCGCACCTCGTGATCGATTTCCGTGATGAGTGATCGATAGCGCTCGGCGACGGCGGGGGCCACCCGCGCCAGCTCTGCCGCGGACGGATCCGGCACTTCGATCGCGGTGGCGATCGCGTGCTGGAGAAGGTCGGCGCGGGTCTCGACGTCGAGATCGGGACCACCCCCCGGCATCCCGCCCACGAAGAAGAACCCGGCGCCGATCGCCGAGAGCAGGTAGTGCAGCTCCTCGGGCCGCAGATCGGACCGCAGACACCCCGCTGCCCGGAGCAGCCGCAGGTAGTCGCCCAGCATCTCCTGCCGGCGGGAGACGAGCCCGCCGAGCGTGTCCTCCGCCTCGTGCGCGAGCCGGCCGAGCACCTCGGGGTCGCCCAGGTAGAGCACGCGAGCGATCGCGTCGTTGCTCAGCACCAGATAGAGACCGCGCAGCAACCGGGAGGGCAGCACCTCGCCCGGGTCGGCCTCCATCCGGTCGGCCATCGCCGCGACGATCTGGCGCTGCGCTCGCAGCAGCACCGTGAGGAACAGCGCCTCCTTGGTGCGGAAATGCAGATAGACCGTGCCCTTGCCGATCCCGGCATGCCGCGCGACCTCGTCGATCGTGACCCGCTGGTATCCCCACCGCACCAACAGGTCGGCCGCGGTGTCGAGCACCCGCTCCATGCGGCCACTCGTCAGCTCCGGTTCGGCCACCCTCACCTCCCGAAGTGTGATCATTTGACGTCCTGACCAGAATTGTCGATCCGGTCAAGTGGTCACGCTACGCCCGCCCCGCCTCGACGCCAAGGGCGTTTCGCGGAAATTGTCGCGACCCTGACGCGGCACACCGTTCGGACTACGGTTGGCACATGGCCGACTACGAGCACCTGCTGGTCAAGCAGGACGGGGACACGGTCCGGATCACGATGAACCGGCCGGAGCGGCGCAACACCCTCACCGAGAAGCATCTGCGGGAGCTACTCCACGCGTTCGAGACCACGGCGGCCTCCGACGCCACCGGCATCGTGCTCGGGGCGGAGGGCAAGGCCTTCTCGGCGGGACACGACTTCGCCGACGTCGCCGCCCGCGACCTGGCAGGCGTCCGCGACCTCCTCCAGCTGTGCACGAAGGTCATGCGCACGATCGAGTCGGTGCCGCAAGTCGTCATCGCGCGGGTGCAGGCGATCGCGACGGCTGCAGGCTGCCAGCTCGTTGCGTCCTGCGATCTGGCCGTGGCCGCGGAATCGGCAGCGTTCGCGCTCCCCGGCGGCAAGGCCGGCTGGTTCTGCCATACCCCGGCAGTCCCGGTGGCCCGCAACATCGGACGCAAGAGGCTGATGGAGATGGCACTCACCGGCGACGCGATCGACGCCGCCACCGCTGCCGAGTGGGGGCTCGTGAACTACGCGGTGCCGGACGCCGAGCTCGACGCCCGCGTCGACGACCTGCTCGCGCGGGCCACCCGGGGCAGCCGCTTCGGCAAGGGCGTGGGCAAGCAGACGCTCTACGCCCAGCTGGACCGGCCGGAGGCCGACGCCTACGCCATCGCCGTCGAGGTCATGGCGGCGCTGTCGCAGAGCCCCGGTGCGCGGGAGGGCATGGCGTCGTTCCTGGAGAAGCGCGCGCCCGTCTGGCCGGACTGACGGACCAGCCGCCGAACGCGCGTGTGGTCACGTCCACGGCCTGCCCGCCGCGCGTCGATCATGTGTCCGTACGCTGCGCCCGCGACCGGTCCCGACGCGGTCACCCCACCGTCTCCTTCCTCCGCAGGCCGGGCTCCTTCTTCCGCGGTGCCGGCTTCTCCCCCTTGGCCGCGGCTGCGGCGGCTAGAGCCGAGCTCTCCGCCTGGCCGGACAGGTAGCCACCTGGATGGAGGAGTTGTTCTCACCGGCGTCCCCGCGCGGTGCGAGCGGACATCCGCGGCCGGCAGATCGGCCTGGTCGTGACGCTGGGCGTGCCCGCGTTCGGCCTGTCGTTGCTGATGATGCTGCTGACCGGGGTGTGGGACGTCGCGGTGCCGGTCTTCGCAGGCCTCCTGGCGACGCTCGGCGTCGGCAGCGGCATCGCCGTCGTCGCTCGGCGTGGTGGTGGGCAAGGAGTTGCGCACCTGGTGGCGAGATCCGTGGCGCAGCCTGGAGACCCGCTCGTCGATCTGGTTCGGGATCTTCGTCGCGGTCTACGGTGTGAGCGCCGGGATCCCCCAGCTCGCCGGTCTGGCCGGCATCGC
>DASYES010000675.1:0-3099 GCA_036498885.1 Pseudonocardia sp. | reverse complement strand
CGGGCGACGCCTCGGCGAGCGCCCCGCGGAATCGCGACGGGGCGTCGGACAGCGGAACCCTGTCCTGAGGGCGGGACGGTCCGGCGAGCGACGGCCGCACGTCCGTCAGATCGAGCTCGACGGTCTCCGTGTAGTCGGCCGTGACGTCCGGCCGGTGCCAGAGCCCTTGGGCCTTCGCATACGCCTCGATGAGCGCGACCCGCTCCGCCGGGCGTCCGGTGAAGCGCAGGTACCGGATCGTCTCCTCGTCGATCGGGAAGTAGGCGCACGTCGAGCCGAACTCCGGACTCATGTTCGCGATCGTCGCCCGGTCGGGAAGCGACAGCCTGCGCACTCCCTCCCCGTGGAACTCCACGAACTTGCCCACCACCCCGTGCGCACGCAACCTCTCGGTGATCGTCAGCACGAGATCGGTGGCGGTGGCTCCGTCGGGGAGGGCGCCGGTGAGCCGGACGCCGACGACCTGCGGCAGCAGCATGTTGACGGACTCGCCGAGCATGGCGGCCTCGGCGTCGATCCCGCCGATGCCCCAGCCCAGGACACCGATCCCGTTCACCATCGTGGTGTGGGAGTCGGTGCCCACGCAGATGTCGGGATACGCCCACTCCTGGTCGGCCACGATGACGCGCGCGAGGTGCTCCAGGTTGACCTGGTGCATGATCCCTTTGCCCGGAGGCACCACGTCGAAGTTGCGCAGTGAGGTCTGACCCCAGCGCAGGAATCGGTAGCGCTCGGCATTGCGTTCGTACTCGATCTCGACGTTGCGCTCGAAGGCGCCCGGCGAGCCGAACACGTCCGCGATCACCGAGTGATCGACCACGAGCTCGACGGGAATCTGCGGGTTCACCGACGTGGCATCACCGCCGATCTCGTGCATCGCGTCGCGCATGGCCGCGATGTCGGCGATGCTCGGCACACCGTTGGTGTCGTGCATGAAGACGCGGGCCGGGTGGATGTCGACGGCGGCGGAGAACGCGTGCTCGGATCCCCACGCGAGCACGGCCTCCACCTGGTCGCGCGTCACGCGACGGCCGTCCTCGTTGCGCAGCAGGTTCTCGAGCAAAACGCGGATGGTGTACGGCATCCGAGAGGGCGCCAGGTCGCCGATGCGGGCGATCCGGTAATGATTCGAGCCGACCCGGAGCTCGCCGAACGTGTCGAAGCTGTCGAGGCGGCCGGCGGGATTCCCGCGCGATGGTTCAGCCACGGGTGACCCGTCGGGACGCGGGGGACGCCCACATGCCGGAGTCGGCGGGGCGGCTCGATAGGAGACCGGGGATCACCGGTTCACGACCTGCTCGAGCGCGTCCAGCCCGCGATCGAGCTCCGGCTCGGTGATCACCAGCGGGGGAGCGAGACGGAGCGTGCGCTCGTGCGTCTCCTTGCAGAGCACCCCGCGGCTCATGAGCGCCTCCGATGCGTTCCTGCCGCTCAGCCCGGAGGCCGGCAGGTCCACGCCTGCCCAGAGGCCGCGGCAACGCACGGCCTCGACCCCGTGGTCCACCAGCGCGGTGAGCCGGTTGTGCAGATGCGCGCCGAGCACGCCGGCCCGCTCCTGGAACTCGCCGGTGGCCAGCAACCGGACGACCGCGCGGCCGACCGCGCAGGCCAGTGGGTTGCCGCCGAAGGTCGAGCCGTGCTCGCCGGGGCGCAGTACGTCCAGCACGTCGGCCCGGCCCACCAGCGCCGACACCGGCAGGATGCCACCGCCGAGTGCCTTGCCCAGCGTGTAGAGGTCGGCCCGGACGCCTTCGTGGTCGAGCGCGAGCACCCGTCCCGTTCGCGCCAGCCCGGACTGGATCTCGTCGGCGATCAGCAGCGCACCCGCCTCGTCGCACAGCCTTCGAGCCTCTGCGAGGTAGCCGGCAGGCGGGATGATCACGCCCGCCTCGCCCTGTATCGGTTCCAGCAGGACGGCCGCCGTCCGCTCCGAGATGGCCTCGGCCAGTGCGGCGGAGTCTCCGAACGGCACGACGACGAACCCGGGCGTGAACGGGCCGAAGTCCGCGCGGGCGGTGCGGTCGGTCGAGAACGACACGACCGTGGTGGTCCGGCCGTGGAAGTTCGACGCAGCGACGACGATCTCGGCCGTGCCGTCCGGGACCCCCTTCACGCGGTAGGCCCATTTGCGCGCGACCTTGATCGCGGACTCCACGGCCTCCGCGCCGGAGTTCATCGGCAGCACCTTCTCCGTGCCGGTCAGCTCGGCGAGCTCCTGACAGAACAGTCCGAACTGGTCGTGGTGGAACGCCCGCGAGGTGAGCGTGACGCGGCCGAGCTGCTCGACGGCCGCCGCCACGAGCGCCGGGTGGCGGTGGCCGAAGTTCAGCGCCGAGTACCCGGAGAGGAAGTCGAGGTGGCGTGCACCGGTGACGTCGGTGACCCAGGCGCCCTCGGCGTGGGCGATCACCACCGGCAGTGGGTGGTAGTTGTGCGCGCTCCACCGCTCGTCGAGCGCGATGAGGTCGGCGGTGGTGGTCGTCGGCGGGACGTCGGCGAACGTGGTCATGTCGCCGAGGTTATAACCTCGTTGCCGGATTCGGCGTGAGCTGTGCGTCATGCGCAGTGGCTCCGCCGGCGTATGGCTGCCCTTCACGGGCGGCGCGATGGCGATCAACACGGTCGCGGAAGTGACGTTGAACTGCGATTACCCCGCCCATGTGGGCGCGTCTCCGCTTGCGGCTCCGGAGTCCGGGCTGAGGCGAACCGCTCGGTGTGGCTGGCGTTGAGGGCGGAATCTTGTAACGACCCCGTTTCGATCTCCACTGCTGGGGTCCGCACTGTCTTAGGTTATAACCTTCCCCAGCGACAGAGCCGTGACGACTCCCAGAGGTGTGAGATGTTCGAGCGAGCACGATGGTCCCGGCGGGTGGGCGTCCTAGCGGTGGCTGCGGCGTTGCTCGCGGTGGCCTCCTGCGCGAGCGCGCCCGCCGCGCCGCCCAATCCGATCGCCGTGGAGCAGGTGCCCGATTACTACCCCGCGGAGTACCAGCAGATCATCGAGGGGTCCAAGGCCGAGGGCGGGGAGCTCGTCATCAACTCGGGCACGGCGAAGGAGAACTGGGCGCCGATCTTCCGCGACTTCCAGAAGAAGTACCC
>DASYES010000674.1:0-1848 GCA_036498885.1 Pseudonocardia sp. | reverse complement strand
GGTGCGCGAAGTACCGGCTGCCCGACGGGCGGCAGGTGCAGAAGAAGATCGCGCCGGCGTGGTGCCGGCCGGGGCGGCCCGAGGACGGGTTCGTCAACCGGCGGGGTGCCGAGGCGTGGCTGAGCGACGTGCTCGCCCAGGCGCACGCGGGGACGCTGCCGGGGATGGTGCGAACCGGCGTGACGTTCTCGCGGGCCGCGGAGGAGTGGCTGCGGTACTGCGTCGAGGACCGGGCGTGCAAGCCGTCGACGATGGTCGACTACCGGCACACCGTCGGGCGCGTGCTCGTGCCGGTGTTCGGTGAGCTGATGCTGGAGGAGATCAGCGCCCCGGCGATCGAGGCGTGGCGGGCGTCGCTGACCACCGCGGCGCGGACGCGCAACAAGCAGCTGACGATCCTCAACGGGATCTTCCGGCGGGCGCAGAGGCGGTTCGGGCTGCACAGGAACCCCGTGCTGGAGATCGAGCGGATGCGTGAGCCGCGACAGGTCAACCTCGACGTGTTCTCGCCGGAGGAGGTGCTCGCGCTCGTGCGGGCGGCGGAGTCCGAGCAGGACGCGGCGGTGTTCCTCACCGCGGCGTTCACGGGGCTGCGGCGTGGGGAGTTGATCGCCCTGCGCTGGCGCGATGTCGACTTCGCGGGGTCGGTGATCCGGGTGCGGGCGAGCTACTCCGCCGGGGCGCTGACGAGCCCGAAGAGCGGCAAGCTCCGTTCGGTGCCGATGGCGCCCCAGGTGGCGGAGACCCTGGCTCGCCTCGGCCGCACCGCGACCGACGACGCGCTCGTCTTCCTCGGCGAGGGCGGCGGCTACCTCGACGGGAGCGCCCTGCGTCGTCGCTACAAGCTCGCGTTGGAGCGGGCCGGACTGCGGTCGCTTCGCTTCCACGACCTCCGCCACACCTTCGGCACGCGGGCCATCAGCAAGGCCGACATCCTCCGCGTCAAGGAGTGGATGGGCCACGCCGACGTCGCCACGACCATGCGCTACCTCCACTACGTCCCGCGACCCGAGGACGCTCGCCTGATCGCCGCGGCGTTCGAGATCTCGGCGCCACCGGTCATGGCGTTCAGCTCGGAGCCGGCATGGTCGTCGCAGCGTGGTCCGGGGCACTGACGGAAGCGGCGCCGACGAGCCCCGCGGCCCTTCGTGGCTACCGCCGACCCCCTTCCGCACCCCCTTCTGCGGCTGAAGGGGCTGGGCTGCCGCTCGCCCCGCAGGCAGTGGGTTCCCGCGCCCTCCGCGTGCCCGACCACCCACTCACACCATGTACTTCGTAGCGATGGGAGAGTGGGTGGTCGGCCCCACTCCGGGCGAGGTGGTTGGAGGGCGGGGCGAGTGGCAGCCCAGGCGGGTGCGATCAGCTCCCAGGCTTCTCCGGGAGCAAGGGGATGGGCCGAACGGAAGATCGAAGGTCGGTGCGGGAGGCGCAGGCGCGGAGACCGCGCTCGTCTCGAAAGCATCGGTGCCGGTCTCGGTGCACCGGCCGATACGGTCTCCCCCGCATGGACCGGATCATCGACCTAGACGACGTCGCAGCTGAGATCGATCGTCGCCGTCCGGCGTGGCTGGCCGACGGCCTTCACGTCGGCCCCACCACCTGGCGCGATGCAGCCGACCCGTGGCCTCAGCGCATCCAGCCCGAGCGCGACAAGGCGATCGATCCCGACTCCGTCGGCGTCGACGTAAAGGCTGGCGATCGAGGCGAGATGGGGGTCTGCATGTTTCGCGGCGGATGGGCAGACCTCACCGTCGTCACCTACGAACCCGTGGCCGAGATCATCATCAACGACGCCCCCGAGTTCTCGTCACCTGGTGCATTCGGCACGGCCCTCGACGAAGCGATCAG
>DASYES010000673.1:0-5594 GCA_036498885.1 Pseudonocardia sp. | reverse complement strand
ACGCCGCCGGCCGGGCGACGGCGCTGTCCACGATCACACCGCCGGACGGGAAGTCCGTCGTGGTGCCCAACACCGAGGTCAAGCGCGCCAACGGCATCCCGGCCAAGGTCGTGCTGGTGGCGGCCGGGGCGGTGTCCGCCGGCGACCACGTGGTCGTGCTGGTGGCGATGCCGCTGAAGCCCGTCGACGACGCCGTCGGCACCTTGCTGTTCTACCTGATGTTCGGGGTGCCCATCCTCATCGTCATCACCGGGCTCACCACGTACTTCTTCGCCGGGCGCGCGCTGCGACCGGTGGAGGCCATCCGGTCGCGCGTGGCCGCGATGAGCGAGAAAGACCTGTCCCAGCGCGTCCCGGTGCCCCCCGCTCGGGACGAGGTGGGCCGCCTGGCCGAGACGATGAACGCGATGATCGAGCGGCTGCAGGACGCCCAGGGTGTCCAGCGCCGGTTCGTCGCCGACGCCAGCCATGAGCTGCGCAGCCCGCTCGCCACGATCGCCACCGGCCTCGAGCTCATGCAGCGCGGGTCCAACGAGCCGGGCACCGTCACTGCGCTCCGGGGTGAGACCGAGCGGCTCAACCGCCTGGTCGACGCGCTGCTGCTGCTCGCCAGGGCCGACGAGCGCGGGCTGCAGCCGCGCCGCGAGGAGGTCGACCTCGACGAGGTCGCCGAGACCGAGCGCGGCCGTCCTTCCGAGAGCCGGGTGGTGGCCGAGGTCCACACCGAGCCGGTGCGCGTGATCGGAGACCGCGGCCAGCTGGCCCGGGTCGTGCGCAACCTCGTCGACAACGCGCGGCGGCATGCACGCTCCCGGGTGGTCGTCAGGGTCGTGCGGGAGGGCGCCACGGCGCTGGTGGAGGTGTCGGACGACGGACCGGGTGTGCCCCTCGAGGACCGGGCCAGGGTGTTCGACCGGTTCGTGCGCCTCGACGCGGCCCGGGCCCGGGCGGACGGAGGCTCCGGGCTGGGCCTGGCGATCGTCGCCGAGGTCGTGGCGGCCCACGGCGGCACCGTGGAGGTGGACGACGCGACGATCGGCGGGGCGCGGTTCCGGGTGCGCCTGCCCGCGCAACCGCCCGTGCCCGTCGGCGACCGCACCCCGGCTGCTCCGTGGCAGCCTGTGGCCCCGCCCGCCGCTGCGGTTGCGCACATGCAGCAGCCGGTGCGGGACGAGGATGCGAAGCGTGATCCGGAAACGAGGCCGTGGGGTCTGCCGGCCGTCCCGACCAGCCCTCCCGTCGGTCTGCCGTCGCCGCGGCGCCGGTCTCCGCAGCCGGGTATGCCGGGCGGTCAGCCCGGTTCGGTCATCCGGTAGCCCACCCCGCGCACGGTGTCGATGCTGCGCGTGCCGAACGGCGTGTCGATCTTGCGGCGGAGGTAGCCGACGTACACCTCGACGACGTTGACCTCGCCCTCGTAGTGGGCGTCCCAGACGGCGCGCAGGATGTCGGTCTTCGTGACGACCTCGCCGGCGTGGCGCATCAGGTGTTCCAGCACGCCGAACTCCCGCGGGGTCAGCGTGATCTCGGTGTCGCCTCGGTGCACCCGGTGACGGGCCGGGTCGAGCCGCAGCGTGCCGACGTTCAGCACGGCGGGCCGGGCATCCCCGGAGCGTCGCAGGAGGGCGCGCAGCCGGGCGAGGAGCACGACGAACGAGAACGGTTTGATGAGGTAGTCGTCGGCGCCGAGGTCGAAGGCGTCGGCCTCGTCGTACTCGCCGTCCTTGGCGGTCAGCATGAGCACCGGGGTCCAGATCGCCGCTGCGCGCATCCGTTCCAGCACGCGGTAGCCGGACAGGCCGGGCAGCATGATGTCGAGCACGACCACGTCATGCTGGTTGGTGCTCGCCGCTGCCAAGCCGGCTACGCCGTCGTGCACGACGTGCACGGAGTGGCCCTCGTTGGTCAATCCACGCCGCACCATCTCGGCCAGCGGTACCTCGTCCTCCACCAGCAGTACGCGCACGATCAAACCGTATCCCGCGGGTGGCGTGTCCCTCCCCCCACCCGCCGTGGCGGTACTGGCATCACCCGGTTAATGAGCGTTAACATCAGCGCCAGCCGACCGAGGGAGTCAGCATGCCCGTCGTCATGTCCGCTCCGGTGCTGCGCAGCGCGGTCGACCCAGCAGGGCAGGACTCCGCACGCCACGCGGCCGCGCACCGGGAGCTGGTCGCCGATCTGCGGCAGAAGCTTGCGTCGGCCCGGCTGGGCGGTCCCGAACGCGCCCGCATCCGCCACGTCGAGCGCGGCAAGATGTTGCCGCGCGACCGCGTCGACTCGCTGGTGGACCCGTCGAGCCCGTTCCTCGAGCTGTCGCCGCTCGCCGCCGGCGGGATGTACGGCGACGAGGCTCCCGGTGCCGGCCTGATCACCGGCGTCGGACGGGTGGCCGGGCGCGCGTGCGTGATCGTGGCCAACGATGCCACCGTCAAGGGCGGCACCTACTACCCGATGACGGTCAAGAAGCACCTGCGTGCCCAGGAGGTGGCGCTGCACAACCGGTTGCCGTGCATCTATCTCGTCGACTCCGGGGGCGCGTACCTCCCCGAGCAGGACGATGTCTTCCCCGACCGGGAGCACTTCGGGCGCATCTTCTACAACCAGGCCACGATGTCCGGGCTCGGCATCCCGCAGATCGCAGCGGTGCTCGGCTCCTGCACGGCGGGCGGCGCGTACGTCCCCGCGATGAGCGACGAGGCCGTGATCGTGCGCAACCAGGGCACGATCTTCCTGGGCGGCCCACCGCTGGTGAAGGCGGCCACCGGGGAGGTGGTCACGGCCGAGGAGCTGGGCGGGGGTGACCTGCACTCGCGGATCTCCGGGGTCACCGACCACCTCGCGAACGACGACGCGCATGCGCTGCGGATCGTCCGCTCGATCGTCGCAACGCTCGGGCAGCGCCCGCCGCGGCCCTGGGATGTCGTCCCCACCGAAGAGCCTGCCGTCGATCCCGCGTCGCTCTACGACGTGGTGCCCACCGACTCACGCACGCCCTACGACGTGCGCGAGGTGATAGCGCGGATCGTGGACGGCTCTCGCTTCCACGAGTTCAAGGCCGAGTACGGCACCACTCTCGTCACCGGCTTCGCGCGGTTGCACGGGCACCCCGTCGGGATCGTCGCGAACAACGGGATCCTCTTCTCCGAGTCGGCGCTCAAGGGCGCGCACTTCATCGAGCTGTGCGACCAGCGCGGTGTACCGCTGGTGTTCCTCCAGAACATCTCCGGCTTCATGGTCGGCCGCGAGTACGAGGCCGGCGGAATCGCGAAGAACGGGGCGAAGATGGTCACGGCCGTCGCCTCCACGCGGGTCCCGAAATTCACCGTGATCATCGGTGGCTCCTTCGGAGCGGGGAACTACTCGATGTGCGGGCGGGCCTATTCACCGAGGTTCCTGTTCATGTGGCCCAATGCGCGTATCTCGGTGATGGGGGGCGAACAGGCGGCAACGGTGCTCTCCGCCGTGCGCGGCGACGGGAACGGCGAGTCCGAGGAGTCCTTCAAAGAACGGATTCGCGCCCAGTACGAGCACCAGGGCCACCCGTACTACTCCACGGCGCGGATCTGGGACGACGGCGTGATCGACCCCCTCGACACCAGAACGGTCCTGGGGCTGGCGCTGAGCGCCGCGGCCACTGCCCCTCTCGAGACGCCGCATTTCGGCGTCTTCCGGATGTGACTGCCCCGACCAGCAGGAAGGCTTCGCGTGTTTGACACCGTGCTCGTCGCGAACCGGGGTGAGATCGCCGTGCGTGTGCTGCGCACGCTGCGGCGGCTCGGCGTGCGTTCCGTCGCCGTGTACTCCGATGCCGACGCCGACGCTCCCCATGCCGCGCTGGCCGACATCGCCGTCCGGATCGGGCCGGCGCCCGCCGCGCAGAGCTACCTGTCGATCCCGGCGGTGATCGAGGCTGCGCGGTCCACGGGCGCACAGGCCATCCATCCCGGCTACGGGTTCCTGAGCGAGAACACCGCGTTCGCCGCGGCCTGCGACGAGGCAGGCATCACGTTCGTCGGGCCACCGGCGGCCGCGATCGAGGCGATGGGCGACAAGATCCGCGCCAAGCAGACCGTCGCCAAGGCGGGCGTGCCCGTCGTCCCGGGCTCGGACGGCGCCGGCCTCTCCGACGACGACCTGGCGGCGGCCGTCCGGCAGATCGGGTATCCGGTGCTGCTCAAGCCGAGCGCGGGCGGTGGCGGTAAGGGCATGCGCGAGGTGCACCGACCGGACCAGCTCGCCGACGCCATCGCGTCGGCCCGGCGCGAGGCCCGCGGATCCTTCGGCGACGACACCCTGCTGGTCGAGCGGCTCGTGAGCACTCCCCGGCACATCGAGATCCAGGTCATGGCCGACACGCACGGCAACGTCATCCATCTCGGTGAGCGCGAGTGCAGCCTGCAGCGGCGCCACCAGAAGATCGTCGAGGAGGCGCCGTCGGCGCTGCTGCACGAGACGCAGCGAGCCGCGATGGGCGCCGCGGCGGTGGAGGCGGCCCGCGCGGTGGGCTACACCGGCGCGGGCACGGTGGAGTTCATCGTGGAGGGCGACCGGGCAGACGGCGATCTCGCCTCGAACGGGGCCTTCTACTTCATGGAGATGAACACCCGGCTGCAGGTGGAGCACCCGGTCACCGAGATGGTCACGGGACTCGACCTCGTCGAGCTCCAGCTACGGGTGGCCGCTGGGGAGCCGCTGCCCATCGGGCAGGCGGACGTGCGCCTCACCGGGCACGCCGTGGAGGCGCGGGTCTATGCCGAGGACCCGGCCTCTGGCTTCCTGCCGACGGGCGGCCGGATCCTCGCGCTGCGCGAACCGGAGGGGCCGGGGGTGCGGGTCGACTCGGGTGTGGCGGAGGGGTTCGTCGTCGGATCGGACTACGACCCGATGCTGGCGAAGGTCATCGCCCACGGCAGCGACCGGGCCGAGGCCCTGCGTCGCCTGGACGCCGCGCTGCGCGACACCGTGTTGCTCGGCCTCGACACGAACGTCGGTTTCCTGCGTGCCCTCCTCGCCGACGACGACGTCCGCGCGGCGCGGCTGGACACCGGCCTCGTCGGCCGCCGCGGCAGCGCGTGGACCACGTCGGGGCTGCCTGCCGACGTGCTGGCCGCCACCGCGGCCCACGCGATGCTCGCGCTCGAACCCGCCGGGCCGGTGGTGGACCCGTTCGACGTACCCGGCGGTTGGCGCGTCGGCGAGCCCGCCTGGACCACGTGGCAGATGCTGGTGTCCGGGCACGAGCCCGTCGTCGTGCGGGTGCGCGGGCGAGCAGGAGCGGCCGAGTGCGTCGTCGGTGACGACCCTCCGGTCGGTCTGCGGGCCCACCGCCGCGCCCCGGGGTCCCGCGACCTCGAGGTGACGCTGGACGGCGTCACCCGTCGCTACCACTGTGTCGTCGGCGGGGCTCGTCCCGGCGACCACGCCGACAGCACGTTGTGGATCGGCCGTGAGGGGCTCGCCTGGGGCGTCCGTGAGCAGGCCCCCCTCGAAGCTGCGGCCACGGCCGAGGAGGGCGCGGGCGGCCCTGTGCTCTCCCCGATGCCCGGCACCGTCACCGTCGTCGAGGTCACCGAGGGCCAGCAGGTGCGCGC
>DASYES010000672.1:0-3363 GCA_036498885.1 Pseudonocardia sp. | reverse complement strand
CCCGATGTTCCACGGGTCGATCGGGTCCCTGCTCATCTCCGAACCGACCGCGGTGTGCGTCGGCATCGCGCAGGCGGCGATCGACGAGTACATCGAGAACCTCACGACGAAGCACCAGTGGGGCCCGATGTCGCCGAGGCGCTCCGAGCTGCCGGTGTTCCACGGGTTGCTCGGCGAGGCCACGGCATACGTCGACACTGCGGAGGCGACGCTCCACCAGGTCGCGCAGATCTGGACGGAGCGGGCGCGGCGCGCGATGGAGACCGGCGAGCCCGTGAGCGACGAGGACGACCGTCGCCTCATCCTCATCGAGCAGCAGATCGTCCAGCTCGCGTCGAGGGCGGTCGAGACGATCTTCCGCACGAGCGGTTCGAGTGCCGCGAACAAGGGCCGGCGGATCGAGCGCTACTTCCGCGACCTGAACATGGTGCGCACGCACGTCACTCTCCAGTTCGAGCGCACGTGGGAGAACGTCGGGCGCATGCGGCTCGGCCTCGAGCCGGAGATGCCGTTCTAGCAGCGGGCGCGGGCCGCCGGCCCGCTACCAGGCGCGCTACTTCCCTGATGTCACCGCGGCGATCGCGGAGCAGCCCATGGTTGGGCATCGATTTAGCATTGCTAATCAAGTTGGAGACCTCATGGCACCCACCTCGATCACTACTGGCCGCGACGGGCAGACGGCCGCGGAGCCCGCCTACCCGATGGTCCGTACCTGTCCGTTCGACCCGCCTGCCGAGTTGGCGCAGCTGCGTGCCGAGAATCCGGTCGGCCGGGTCCGTCTGTGGGACGGCAGCTCACCCTGGCTGATCACCCGCTACGAGGACGTCCGCCGTGTCCTCTCCGACTCGCGGGTGAGCTCCGAAACGGACCGGCCGGGATATCCCATCCAGTCAGAGGCGATGCGCCGCGGGCGCGTGTTCACACGCAGCTTCATCGGTATGGACGACCCGAAGCACGCCCGGTATCGCAAAATGATCATCAGCGACTTCACGGCGCGGAGCACCGAGGCACTGCGCCCGGTCGTCGAGAAGCTCGTGAACGACCTGCTCGACGCGATGGAGCGCGGTCCGCGGCCGGTCGACCTCGTGGAGGCGTTCGCGCTCCCGCTGCCGTCGATGGTCATCTGTCAGATGCTCGGCGTGCCCTACGCCGACCACGACTTCTTCCAGGAGCACTCCCGGGCGATCCTCGACGTCTCGGCCGACCCACAGGAGACCGTGCGGGCCAACGACGAGCTCCGGGACTACCTGACCGCTCTGATCGCGGAGAAAGAGGCCGAGCCGACCGACGACATCCTGGGCCGGCTCGCGCAACGGTACGTGTTGACCGGCCGGCTGAGCCGCACCGAGGCGGCGACGATGGCGCTGCTGCTGCTCGTCGCCGGCCACGAGACCACGGCGAACATGATCGCTCTCGGCACGCTCACGCTGCTGGAGCACCCCGAGCAGGCGGCCGAGGTTCGCGACGGTGACAGCGCGGTGGTGAAAAGTGCCGTGGAAGAGCTGCTGCGGCTGCTGACGGTGGTGCACACCGGACGGCGTCGGGTCGCACTCGAGGACATCGAGATCGGCGAGGTGACCATCCGGGCGGGCGAGGGGATCATCATCGCGGGTGAGTCGGCCAACCGGGATCCGGCGGTGTTCGAGTCGCCGGACGAGCTCGACATCCACCGCGGCTCGAACCATCACGTGGCGTTCGGCTTCGGGGTGCACCAGTGCCTCGGGCAGCCGCTGGCCCGGCTGGAACTGCAGATCGCCTATCCGGCGCTGCTGCGCCGGTTCCCCGATCTGCATCGTGCGGTGCCGCTGGAGGAGATCCGCTACCGCGACAAGATGGTCGTCTACGGGGTGCAGGAACTCCCGGTGAGCTGGTGATGACATGAGTGACGTGAAGATCACGGTCGATCGGGATCGCTGCATCGGGGCGGGCCAGTGCGTGCTCAACGCCCCGGAGCTGTTCGACCAGGACGACGAGGGCACGGTGGTCGTCCTGGATGAGCAGCCGTCCCCGGAGCAGCAGCCCGCGGCCCATGCCGCGGAGCACGCCTGCCCGGCCCGCGTGATCACTCTGAGCTGACAGTCCGCCGGCCCGCGGGCGACATGGTCACGCGACGCTGTTTCCTGGCGGACGGATCGGCGAGGTGTGTCCATGTCGCGGGGTGAGTTGCGCGGTCTACTGACCGGGAGCGTGCTCCTGCAGGAACGTTCGGGCTACGCCCTGCGCGGTGCCCGCCGCCGGGCTCAGCCAGAAGCCCAGGTGGTCGTCGTCCTCCATCCAGAAGTGCTGCGACCTCGGAATCCGCTGCTCGGCGTTCACACCGTCGTCGAACGGGACGTCGCCGTCCTGCGTCGCGTGCACGATCAGGGTCGGTGCGGTGATCTGTGCCAGTGGGAGCGGCGCCATCCTCCGGACCTGCGTCGCGTCGTTCCGGGTGCCGTCGGTGCGGAGGTCGTAGGGGAACGTGGTGTCGAGCATGGCCGCGAAGAGCTCCCGGACCGCGGGTGTGTTCATGATGCGGTCGCTGCGCCGGGCCTTCTGCTCGTCGGTGAAGGTGCTGGTCTCGTCGAGCGTGCTGGTCACGACCGAGCGAAGGGAGAGGGTGGCGGTCAGCCTCACCAGCTTGTCGCCGATCGTGTCCATGAACACCGTCCGTGCGGACGAGCCCGGCTCCGGACCGGGCTTCGGCCTGCTCTGCGCGCCGACGGACACCAGGCCCCACACGCGCTCGGGGTGGCGGGCGGCGAACGTGTAGGCCACAGGACCACCGGCCGACGCCGCCAGTACGCCCACTCTCTCGATTCCCAGCTCGTCCAGCAGAGCTGCGAAGAGGTCTGCCTGCTCCTGCGGGGTCCGGCCCGAGGAGAGCGGGGTGCCGAGGTACCCGGGCCGCGACGGGGAGAGGATCCGGAAGCCGTCGTCCTGTAGCCAGCCGGCGAACAGCCGGCCCTGGTCGGCGCCGCCGAGCCCGGCGTGCACGGACAGCACGACCGGCCCGCTCGTGCCGTACATGTCGTACTGGACGGGGCCCAGCGTGGTCTGCGCGGTGTGCAGGTCCACCCCGATGCCGGGCAGCAGGACTCGCCGGTCGGCGGGGGTGTCGTCCCAGGCCAGCAGGCCGAGCACGAAGACCGCCGGAACACCGATCAGGACGACGACCGCGACGATGATGATCCGGGTGACCAGCGGCGCTCGCGTTCGGTTCACGCCGCCACCGTGGCGCGGGCCGGGCGCAGGAGGCCGGCCGCGGCGATGACCAGCGCGAACGCACCCACCGCGGTGGCGACGCGGATGTCGTTGAAGACGCCCCAGGTGGCCAGCCGCTCCTGGTAGTCGGGCGCGAGGGCGCCAGCGGCCCATGCCCTG
>DASYES010000671.1:0-2551 GCA_036498885.1 Pseudonocardia sp. | reverse complement strand
AAGTCCTCCACGTCGGCGGTGTCGGGGTAGAGCGCTTCGCGGACCTCGGCGAAACGCTTGGGCGGTCCCACGGACAGGCCGGGATTGATGCGGCCGCCGGACAAGATGTCGACGGTGGCGAGATCCTCGGCCAAGCGCAGCGGGTTCTCCCAGCCCAACGGGATGACGGCCGTGCCCAGCTCGATGCGGCTGGTGCGCTGGGTGGCCGCGGCCATGACGGCGACGGGGGAGGAGATGCCGTACTGCAGGTGACGGTGGCGCAGCCAGGCCCCGTCGAACCCGAGCCGTTCCCCGAGCTGGATGACCTCGAGGGTGCTCTCGTGGCCTGCGCGGGGGGAAGCGCCGTCGAACGAGCCGATGGTGAGGAATCCGAGTTTCTGCAGTGGGACCGAGGGAGGCGGCACGTCGACGACCTTAATCCCGACCCCTACGAGTTCCGCGGCACGGACAGCACGCGCCCCGCCGACGTACTGTGCCTGCGGACGAGGATCACGGGCCGGGTGAGGGAGCCGAAGGTGCTGGTACGGACACGCGATGGGGTGGACCTCTACGCCGAGGAGCGCGGGTCGGGCGATCCGCTGCTCCTGCTGGCCGGCCAGTCCTCGAGCCACCTCATGTGGGGGGCGGTGATCGATCGGCTTGCCGAGCGGCACCGCGTGCTCGTGTTCGACTACCGGGGTACGGGGCGCAGCGAGTCGCCGGGCGACGGTTACTCGACACAGGCGTTCGCCGCGGACGCCGTGGCCGTTCTCGATGCCTTCGACGTGCCCCGAGCGCACGTGTACGGCTTCTCCATGGGTGGGCGGGTGGCCCAGTGGGTCGCGATCGACCATCCCGATCGGGTGGGCGCGCTCGTGCTGGGCGCCACGACCCCTGGTGACCGGCATGGTGTGCCACGCCCGGACTGGGCGAACGCGCTGCTGGCCCGGCCGGACGACAAGGCGGGCCTGGACGCGATGATGTTCACCCCGGCATGGCTCGAGGGTCGTGCCGAGCGGCCCGGCGTGTGCCAGGACTGGCGGGTGGGCACCCCGCCGCTCACGCAGGCCCGGCACTACGAGGCCAGCCAGGCACATGACGCGTGGGACCGGCTGCCGTCGATCACCACGCCGACCCTGGTGGTCCACGGGAGTGACGACCCGACCAACGTTCCGCAGAACGCGTTCCTGCTCGCAGAACGGATCCCGGGCTCGACGGTGCACATCATCGACGGCGCGCGGCACGGCTACTGGGAGGAGTTCTCCGACGAGGCCGAGCAGGTCGTGCTCGGGTTCCTCGATCGCCACGCCTTGCGTCCCGCCGTCGGCGCGGTGGATCGCGAGCAGGGCGACCCAGGCACCGGATGAGCCGACCATGCCCGCGCCGTCCGGCGTCCGCGCACTGTCCCCATGACCAGCGCGAACGCGCTCATTGCGATGCTGCGGGAACGGCTCTCACGCACTGTCTCTCGTGGCGGCTACCGCTGACACTGCGTGCCGGCCTCACGACCGCTCGTCGAGCCGCCTCCTCGCGTCCCCCGCGGACCGGGCGTCGTCGTGGATCCGCGCCCACGGGTCGCCCTTCTGCGCGAGGCGGCGCCGGACGCTGCGCAGGTCGTATCCGCCCGGGGCGACCGTGCCGAGCTCCCTCAACTCGATGGGAGTGGCGACCGGTGCACCGGGCCGGGCCCGTGGCGAGTACGGGCTGACGGCGGTCTGGCCGTAGGCGTTGCGGTTGGTGTCGAGGAAGATCCGGCCCCGCCGGGCCGCGATGCGCTGCTCCGTCGTGAGCTCGTCGGGGGCGTCGGCGACGAGCCGCGCGGCCACGCCTCTGACCAGCTCACGGACGTCGTCGAAGCTCGCAGAGCGGTCCAGTGGCGAGACGACGTGGTATCCGCTCCCGCCGGTCGCCATGAGATAGGTCGCGAGGCCGAGGTCCGCCAGCAGCTCGGCGGTGGCACGAACCGTGCGGCGGAGCACCGCGAGATCCACGCCGTCCGGCGGGTCGATGTCCATCACCATCAGGTCGGGGTCGTCGATCCGGTCGGCGCGCGACAGCCAGCGGTGCAGCTCGAGGCAGGCCTGGTCGGCGAGGTACCGCAAGGTGTCGACGTCATCGACCATCAGGTGCCGGACGCTTCCGCGCTCGTTGCCGGAGGCGACCGTCGTGGTCTCCACGAAGTCGGGGAGGTGGTCCGGCGCCTGCTTCTGGTAGAAGCCCGACCTCCCGATGCCGTCCGGGAAGCGGTGCAGCACGAGCGGCCGCCCCGCCAGGTGGGGCAGCATCCACTCCGCGACGTACTCGTAGTACTCGGCGAGGTCGGCCTTGGTGTAGCCCGGATCGGGGAAGAGCACCTTGTCCGGCCGGGAGATCTCCTGCTGGGTCGTCATCGGGGCGGCTCCTCACGCACCACGTCCGCGGCCGCTTTGTCGTCACGCAGCCCGAGGTAGCGGGAATGGCGCAGTCGCCCGTCGCGCGTCCACTCGGTGAACCCGATCTGCGCCACCAGTTCGGGGCTCAGCCAGTGCGTCCCGCGCTCGCGTACCTGGTCCGCGAAGGGCGACGCGGACGT
>DASYES010000670.1:0-2780 GCA_036498885.1 Pseudonocardia sp. | reverse complement strand
CGTTCCTGAACAGTCGCCACACCATTGCCTGCCCATTCAGCACGCTGGCGTCAGCGCGCCCGTTCCACCTCCCCTCGCGGTTGCAGCACTGTGATCTCTCCGGGTCATCCCTCGGCGAGCACGGCCCGAGGCCCCTACCGTGGATCCGGTCGCCGCCCGAAGGCCGGGTCGACAGGGAGGGTGCTGTGCCGTTCGCCGATCGTGTGGATGCGGGGCGCCGGCTGGCCGGCAGATTGCGTCAGCTGCGCGGCGAGGACGTGGTTGTGCTGGGCCTGCCACGGGGCGGGGTGCCGGTCGCGTTCGAAGTGGCCAAGGCGCTCGATGCGCCGCTGGATGTGATCGTCGTGGGCAAGTTGGGGGTGCAGGTCCAGCCCGATCGACGCAAGCGCTCGCCGCCGATGGGCGTGGTCGGCGAGGGCGGTGTGCTGGTGCTCAACCAGCCGGTCGTCCAGCAGGCGGATATGAGCGACGGGGAGCTTGCGGAGATCGAGCGGCGGGTGCGCGCCGAGGTCGACCGGCGGGCCCACCGGTTCCGGCGCGATCGGCCGCCCCTGCCGTTGGCCGGTCGGACGGTCGTCCTGGTCGCCGACGGGATCGCGACCGAGGCGAGAGCTCGGGCGGCGTGTCAGGTCGTCAGGGCGCAGGGCGCAGCTCGGGTGGTGCTGGCGGGGCCGGTCTGCTCGCCGAATTCCGCCGCTGAGCTGCGCAACGAGGTCGACCAGTTGGTGTGCCTGGAGATCGGTGGCCGAACGGGACGTGTGACCGACTTCTATGACGACTTCCCTCAGGTCTCCACCGGGGAGGTCGTGCACCTGTTGCGGCGTGCGGCACGCGAGGTGGGCGCGGCAGGCGATGGCCGGCCGCTGAGCGACGAGGTCGAGATTCCCGTGGGGCAGGTTCAGCTCGGGGGGTGCCTCACCGTTCCGGCAGGAGCCACCGGCGTCGTGGTGTTCGCGCATGGCAGCGGCAGCAGCCGGCACAGCCCGCGCAACAGGCACGTGGCCGGCGTCCTGCAGCAGGCCGGCCTGGCGACGCTGCTGTTCGACCTGCTGACCACGCAGGAGGAGCCACATCGGGCCAAGGTCGACATCGAGTTGCTCGCCGGCAGGCTCACAGAGGTGACCGGCTGGGTGCGGCGCCGACCCGAGTTCGCCGGGCTGCCCGTGGGCTACGTCGGCGCGAGCACGGGTGCCGCGGCAGCGCTGTGGGCCGCCGCAGCAGCAGGCGCGGACATCGCGGCAGTGGTGTCCCGCGGCGGGCGGCCGGACCTGGCCGGGCCGCGGCTGGGCGAGGTGCGAGCACCGACGCTGCTGATCGTCGGCGGGCAGGACGCGAAGGTGCTCGAACGCAACCGACGGGCCGAGACCTCGATGCGCTGTGAGCGCCGGCTCGTCGTCATCCCTGGCGCCACCCACCTGTTCGGCGAACCCGGCACGCTCGAGGCAGCCGCGGCGGCTGCACTGGCCTGGTTCCTCGGGCGCCTCGTCCCCGCCGCAGCGCCCAGCGGATGACCGAAGCGCACGCCAGGTCAGAGCCGCTACGTGGGCACGACACCGTGACCGGGTTCACGAGTCCGGGAGTACCGGCACGGAGAGACCCGGCTCGCGGCCGAGCAGCACGGCGCGGGTGACGGCCGCCGATCCGAAGCGATCATGGACGGTGTCGAGAACCGCGTCGAGCGCAGTGGCGGCCACGTCGTCGAACGGCAGCACGAGTTGCACGGCGTCATCGTCGTCGAGGTTGCCGATCGCCACCCCGACCAACGTCAGGCCTCGTTCCGCGATCACCGGCATGGCCCGGGCGGTGAGCGCCCGCACCGCGGTGAGAATCGCTTCGGTGGAGCACGTCGCCTGGGACAGGGTGTGGGATCGCGAGGCGCGGGAGTAGTCGGCGAACCGCAGGCGGAGCATGACCGTGCGGCCGACCCGTTCGGCCGCGCGCAGCCGCCGCGCGATCCGGTCCACCAGCGCGACTACCACAGCGTCGACGGCCTCCGGGGTTCTCGGTGCGCGACGCCCCATCGCGCGTTGCGCGCCGATCGACCGACGCCTGCTGCCGACCTGCACCGGCCGCGGGTCGCGATTGTGGGCGAGGGCGTGCAGATGGCGGCCGAGGGCCGGGCCGAGCAGCGACACCAGGATCCGCTCCGGGATCTCGGCCACCTCCCCGACCGTGGTGATGCCGTGTTCGTGCAGCTTGGCGGCCGTCACCTTGCCCACACCCCACAGCCGCTCCACCGCGAGCGGGTGCAGGAACCCGAGCTCGTCGCCGAGCGGCACGACGAGCAGGCCGTCGGGCTTGGCCACCCCGCTCGCCACCTTGGCGAGGAACTTCGTCCTCGCCACCCCGACGGTGATGGGCAGCCCGACTCGCTCGCGCACCTCTGCGCGTAGCCGGGCCGCGATCCCGCTCGGCGGCCCCGCGATCCGCCGGAGGCCGCTGACGTCGAGGAACGCCTCGTCGATCGAGAGTCCCTCCACCAGCGGAGTGGTGCCGCGGAAGACCTCGAACACCGCCTTGCTCGCAGCGGAGTAGGCCGACATCCGGGGCGGCACGACGGCGGCCTGTGGGCACAACGACCGTGCGTGGGCACCGCCCATCGCCGTGCGTACGCCGTGGGCCTTGGCCTCGTAGCTCGCGGCCAGCACCACGCCGGCGCCGACGATCACCGGCCGCCCGCGCAGCCGGGGATCGTCGCGCTGTTCGACCGACGCATAGAACGCGTCCAGATCAGCATGCAGGATCGTCCCCTCATCGGACACGAACATATGTTCGCATCG
>DASYES010000669.1:0-1682 GCA_036498885.1 Pseudonocardia sp. | reverse complement strand
GGGCAGGAAGTGGTGCACGGTCTTGTGCACGCGCTGTCCGTCGGCCACGAACCAGAAGTCGATCACACCCAGCTTCTGCAGGACTTGGCCGAGGATGCCGGTTTCCTCCTGCACCTCGCGCACCGCCGCATCCTGCGGACTCTCCCCGGCCTCCAGGTGACCCTTGGGCAGCGACCACAGCAGACGCCCGCGTCGATCCAGCCGACCGATCAGGGCGGCCTGCACGATCGGGCCGGCGCGATCCAGCACCAGACCGCCGGCGGAGACCTCCGATACCGTGCGCAGCCGCCGCGAGGGCGTCGGCGAGCGCGGCGTGGAGGGCATTCGTCGATGCTATTCCCGAGCCGGCGCGGGCAGTGGGCTCGACGCTTCGGGTTAGGGTGGCCGATCGTGCCGCGTCAGACCCCGCCTGCGATCCCCGAGTCCGTCGACCCGGCGGGGCTGACCGCAGCCCAGGGTCGGGCGGTGGTGGAACTGCTGCGCATCTCACCGGTGGCCGTCGAACTCGGTCGACGCTTCGCGGCGGCCGGGGAGGAAATCGCGCTGGTCGGCGGGACGGTGCGCGATGCCCTGCTCGGGCGGCTGGGCGAGGACCTGGACTTCGCCACCTCGGCCCGCCCGGATTCCACGGCAGCCATCCTTAAGGGCTGGGCCGAGTCGATCTGGGACGTCGGGGCGGCATTCGGCACTGTCGGGGCGGCCCGCAGCGGCTACAAGCTGGAGATCACCACCTATCGGGCGGACGCCTACGACCGTGAATCGCGCAAACCCGAGGTGGCCTTCGGCGAGGACCTGGTCGCGGATTTGGCCCGCCGCGACTTCGCGGTGAACGCGATGGCGGTGCGGTTGCCCGACGTCGAGTTCGTCGACCCGTACGGCGGGCTGCGTGACCTCGGCGATCGCGTCCTGCGGACACCGAGAGGCCCGGTGGAGTCGTTCTCCGACGATCCGTTGCGGATGATGCGGGCGGCCCGCTTCGCCGCGCAGCTGGACTTCAGCGTGGCCGAGCCGGAACGGGCCGCGATGGCGGAGATGGCCGAGCGGATCGGCATCGTCTCCGCGGAGCGGGTGCGGGAGGAACTGGTACGGCTGATCAACAGCTCGAGCCCGCGGCGTGGCCTGGAGCTGTTGGTGAGCAGCGGCCTGGCCGCCCTGGTGCTTCCGGAATTGCCCGCGCTGCGGCTGGAGATCGACGAGCACCACCGGCACAAGGACGTCTACGAGCACACGTTGACCGTGCTCGAGCAGGGGATGGCGCTGGAGGAGGACGGCCCGGACTTCGTGCTGCGCTTCGCTGCGCTCATGCACGACGTGGGCAAGCCACGGACCCGGCGCAACGAGCCCGGCGGGCGGGTCAGCTTCCACCACCACGAGGTGGTCGGGGCGCACCTGACCAAGGCCCGGATGAAGGCGTTGCGCTTCGACAAGGTGACCACCGAGGACGTGGCCCGGTTGGTCGAGCTGCACCTGCGGTTCCACGGCTTCGCCGGCGGGGAGTGGACGGACTCCGCGGTGCGCCGCTACGTCCGCGACGCCGGGCACCTGCTGGCCCGGCTGCACAAGCTCACCCGGGCGGACTGCACCACCCGCAACAAGCGCAAGGCCGCCGCGCTGGCCCGGTCCTATGACGCCTTCGAGCAGCGCATCGCGGCGTTGGCCGCGCAGGAGGAACTGGACGCGTT
>DASYES010000668.1:0-1769 GCA_036498885.1 Pseudonocardia sp. | reverse complement strand
GAGAAGGGCGACTCGCGGGCGTACGACGGGCGACTCGCGGAAGCCGGGAACCCTGCGACACGCCCACGAGAAACGGGCGACTCGCGGGCCTACGACGGGCGACTCGCGGGCGTACGGCGGGCGACTCGCGGGGGTCAGCGGCGACGGCGGCTCGGGCGGTGGCCCGAGGCGTGCCGTTTGCGTTTCTCCGTTCCTCCACCGGCGGCCTGGGTCACGGCAGGGATGTCGGGTGGGTCGGCCGGAACGAGTGCGGGGGTGGGCATGGCGGTCACCACCGGCGCGGGTGCGGGCGGCATCTCGGGCAGGCGGCTGAACACGATCCGCTGCTGCACGAGGGTCCAGGCGTTGTTGGTCAGCCAGTAGACGAGGATCGCGATCGGGAACGGGAAGAACAGACCGCCGACCAGCGCTCCGAGCGGGAAGATCCACGGGGTGAACCGCATGGCCGACGCGGTCGGGCTGTCGGGCGGCTGCTGCCGCGCCGAGTGCCGCGCGCTGAAATGGGTGGCGACAGCTGCCACGAGCATCAACGGCAGCGCCACCACCGCGACGTCGAAGCGTTCGACGTGGCCTCCGAAGGAGTCGAGGAGCTGCTGAGGCATGCTCAGGTATGCCGACAGCGGCGCCCCGAACAGCCGGGCCTCGAGGAACGAGCGCACCTGGTCGGGGCCGAAGACGTAGTTCGGGAGGGCGGCGTTCTGCTCGAACGTCAGCCCGGGGCGGTTGAAGTAGCGCAGCACGTGCAACAGCCCGAGGAACACGGGCAGCTGCAGCAGCGCGGGAAGGCAGCCGCCCATGAGGTTCACCCCGTGCGCGCTCTGGAGCGCCTTCGTCTCTTTCATCAGCCGCTGCCGATCGTCGGCGTAGAGCTTGCGGAGCTCGGCGAGCTGGGGCGCGATCGCGCGCATGGCCCGGGCGGAGCGCACCTGGGCGATGAAGGGCCGGATCAGCAGGGCCCGCAGGGTGAGCACCAGGAAGACGACCGACAGCGCCCATGCGACCCCACTGGACGGGCCGAGCAGGAGACCGAAGAGCTGGTGCCAACACCACATGACGGCGGAGACGGCGTAGTAGACGGGATCTAGCACGACGCGTCCCCCACGCAGGGGACGGCAGGGACGACGAGAACGGGCATGGCGGAACTCCAGGGCAGCCGGAACAGGACTCGTCCGGCGGCGCCACGCGCAGCGCTACACCGCCGGGAGGAGCTCCGACGGGGCGCGTGACCGGGTATGGCCGTCGGCGTCCGGGTCACGCTGGCGGGGCACGGCGCGGGATGCGAGCGCCCGATGGTGCTCCCGCGTCGCGACGGCGACACGGGCCTCAGCACCGGAGAGGAGCACGAGAGCGGGGCGCCGCGCCAGGCCCCAGGCGCAGAGCAAGGCTCCGAGCACGCCCATGAGCAGCGACTGCTCGAGGATCACGGCGGTGCCGACGAGCACGGACCCGAGCAGGAGCAGGCCCAGTGCCTGCGCCGTCGCCGTCCTCATCCCGCAACCGTACCGTTTATCGGTGGCGCTGAGCCCGGCTTCGCACCAGGGTGGCACGCCATGCGCTCCGTTCCGGCCGACGCACTGCCGCAGCTTCGTCCGTGGTTCGCTCCGGAGCGGCCGGGGCCATTGATCTTCGAGCACGTCGTCCGTACGGGTCACGGTCGGTGCCGGGTGGATCGCTGGCCGCATCCGCAGGTCGTGCTGGCCGAACTGCCCGGGAACTACGCACTACGCGGTGACCCCACACAACTGGTGGACGGCGACCTCGACGATGTG
>DASYES010000667.1:0-9231 GCA_036498885.1 Pseudonocardia sp. | reverse complement strand
CGCCCCCTTCGCCATCCAGCAACGCGGCACCGACCCCTCCGCCGCACTCTGGGCCGCCTCCGCCGCCACCGTGCTGTTCATCGCGGTGCTGCCGCTGTGGGGAGCGCTCTCCGACCGGATAGGCCGCCGCCCGGTTCTCATCATCAGCTGGGTGCTGCTCGCTGTGCTGACCTTTCCGCTCGACGGGCTGATCCGAGGCCAGGCCTGGCAGTTACTGGTGGCGATGGGTGTGGCGCTGGTGCTGGTCGGAGGCGTGGTCTCGATCATCCCGGCGTTGTTCGCCGAGATGTTCCCCACCGGCATCCGCGCCGTGGGCTTCGGCGTGCCCTACTCGCTGGCCGTCGCACTGTTCGGCGGCACCGCGCCCTACCTCCAGGCCTTCTTCGACCAGCGCCATAGCGCGTCGTTGCTCTACTGGTGGGTGATCCTGCTGATCGCCGTCTCGGTCATCACCACGTTGTTCTCCCCCGAGACCCGCGGGCGCGACCTCACGGCGGTCGAGTCCACCATGGCCTCTGCCGGGACAGCGCGCTCGTGATCAGCGCGTGCCCCTAGTTTTGCAAGGTCCGCTCGGCCTCCACCGCCACCTCGAGCACCAGCGGTTCCCTACGGTCACCGAGGGTCGGTACCACCGCGTCCAGCCTCTCGACGAGCGCGGGATAGTTGTCCACCCGCTCGGCCGGACACCCCAGGGCCAAGGCCAGCCCGTGCACGCTGACCTCGGTGAACGCCGGCCACGGTGGCTTGCCGCCGCCGTTCCCGTGCTGCTCGGCCAGCCGGTCCATGATCGCGTAGCGGCCGTTGGCCAGCACGACGAACAGCACGCCGCAGCCGTAGTGGGCGGCGCTCCACAGCGACTGGATGCCGTAGAGCGACGAGCCGTCCCCGACCACGGCGATCACCGGCTGGTCCGGCCGGGCCATCCGCACGCCGATCGCGGCGGGCATGGCGAACCCGAGCCCGCCCATGGCCGCGCTGAGGAAACCCAGCGGGCACCGCGCCGGCACCAATCGGTGCAGGTCGGGACGCGTCGACGGCGTCTCCTCGACGAGGATGGTCGCGGCCGGGATCCGCTCCGCCAGCGCCGCCATCACGTGGGCGGCGCGCAGCGGCTCGCCCGCTCCCGGAGGAGGCGGCGGCACGACACGGTCGGCTACCGGGACGGGCACCTGCTTCCGTTCTGGCAGGCGCGCGGCGAGCTGACGGCAGACCGGCGCCGGGCGCGCCACCACGGCGAGGTCGACGGGGCTGTGGTGGGCGTCCTCGGCGTCGTCGGTGACCAGCGCGACCACCGTGCCGTCCTCGACCAGCGGGCCCGCCTCGAACGGGTACTGCCGGAAGACCGGCGCCCCTACGACGAGCACGACGTCGTGGCCTGCCAGCGCCTGCCGGAGCCGGGCCCGTCCAGCCGGAAGGTGCCCGGAGAACTGTGGGTGATCCTGCGGGAACCCGGCGCGGGCGGCGAACGGCTCCTGCCACACCGGGCAGCGCAACCGCTCCGCGAGCTCGACCAGAGCCGACCATGTCTCGGCGTCGTCGGCGTCGGCTCCCACGACGAGAGCCGGTGACTCGGCACGGCCGACCACGTCCGCGAGCGCGTCGACGGCCGCCGGGTCGGCGGCCGACGCGCGGTACAGCACCGCGGGCGCGCCGGGCGGGGTGTCGTCGGCGAGAGCGCTCCAGTCGTCGCTCGGCACGATCACGAGCGCCGGGCCGCGTCCGTCACGCGCCTCGTGCCAGGCCCTGGCCACCGCACCCGGCACGTCCTGGGGGCGCGCGGGCGTGGTGACCCACACCGGGTACCTCCCGGCCAGCCCCTCCAGCTCACCGGCGAGGAACGGCTGCAGAGCGAGGTGCCGGCGATCCTGCTGGCCAACGATCACCACCAGCGGCACCCGGTTCACCCGCGCGGTCGCGAGCGCACCGACGGCGTTGCCCAGGCCTGCCGTGGTGTGCAGGTTGACCAGCGCGGGCCGATCCAGGGCCGTCGCCCACCCCGTCGCGATTCCGACGACCGAGCCCTCGTGCAGAGCCAGTACGAAGTCGATGCCGTCCGGGAGGTCGGTCAGGAACGCGATCTCGGTGGACCCGGGGTTGGCGAAGATGGTGGTCAGACCGTGACGACGCAGGACGTCGAAGGTCGCATCACGGACGGTGCGGCCGGGCTCGCTCATCCCGCGTCGGTCCTCTCGACGGCGGCGGGATCACCGGTGCGGGCCACGATCGCCACGGAGACGGCACCGATGGCGGCCACCGCGGCGAAGATGTAGAAGCCCCACGGGTAGGCGATACCTGCGGTGAGCAACGCGCCACCGATCAGCGGGCCGGTGATCGCGCCCAACCTGCCGATGCCACTGGCGGCGCCGATGGCCGTGCCCCGGGCGGCGGCGGGGTAGAACTGGCTCACGTAGGCGTAGACGAGCACCTGCGCGCTGAACACGAACACACCGGCCAACAGCACGCTCACGTACACGCCGATACCCGGGAGCCGGATGCTCAACAGCGCCAGGAAGAGCGCGGCCAGGGTGAACCAGGCGATGGTCGAGGTACGCGTGCCGATGCGGTTGGCCACCTGGCCTGCCACCAGCAGCCCGACGATCGCGCCGACGTTCAGCACGAGCAGCAGGGCGAGCGCGGCTCCCAGGTCGTACCCGGCGGAGCGCATGATCTCGGGCAACCACGTGTTCAGGCCGTAGACGAGCAGCAACCCCATGAACGAGGTCACCCAGAACGCGATGGTGGCGCGCAGGTACCCACCGCGGAAGAGGATCGTCAGCGGGTTGCGCTCGCGGTCCGACCGGCCCCCAGACGCGCGTTCCTGCAGGAAGGACTCCGACTCAGGCAGGTACCGCAGGATCAGCGGCACCAGCACCAGCGCGGGCAGGGCGCCGATCACGAACATCGCCCGCCAGCCGAGTGCCGGGATGACGGCGATGCCGAGCAGGGACGTGACCACGGCGCCGACGTGGTAGCCCGTCATGAGAGTCGTGGTGGCGCTACCGGCGCGCCCCTGGTGGGCGTACTCGTTGACCAGCGCGATCGCCACGGGCAGCACTCCGCCGAGACCGAGCCCGGCGAGGAAGCGCAGCAGCCCGAAGATCCACGGGTTCGGGGCGAACGCGCAGAGCAGGGTGAGCACCGAGAACGCGACGACGGTGAGCAGCATCGTCCGGCGACGGCCGATGATGTCGGTGACGGGACCGATGGCGAGCGCTCCGACCATCACGCCCAGCAGGCCGACAACGGAGATCAGCGAGGCCGTGGCCGGCGTCAGTCCCCAGTCGGGGTAGCGCAGCAGCGACGGCAGCACCACGCCCAGCACCACCAGGTCGTAGCCCTCGAGAGCCACGGCCGACCAGCACAATGGCGCCACCCAGCCGGCGGTATGGCGATCTCGGACGGTGGTCGGGTTCACCGTTGAATCCGCGGACATCTCCTGAGCCTTTCTGCCGATGTGCGCGGGAGTATCGGCGCCCGGTGCGGATCCGTCAGCGCTTCCTCTCACTCAGTGGAGAACGGGGACGGAGCGTCCTCGTCACAGCGGCAGCCCCGACCCGCACGGCCGGCACCAGCCGCTGGAGGTTCTCGGTGCTGCTGGGCACGACCACGGCGATGCTCGCGACGACGTCCCCGGACGGTCCCGTGATCGGCGCGGCCACGGAGGACGCGCCGTCGGTCATCTCGTTGCGGGACAGGCAGTACCCGGTGCCGCGGACCTCGGCGAGAGCCTGCCAGAGCTCCCGCGGGTCGGTGATGGTGCCGGCGGCGAGCCGCGGCAGCCCGCGGGCCACCACCTCGTCGACGAACTCGGCCGGGGCGTGCGCGAGCATGATCTTTCCCGGGCCACTCGCGTGCAGCGGCAGCCGTCCGCCGACACGCGAGCGCACGTGCACGGGGGAATGCCCGGCGAGCCGCTCGACGAACAGGGCCTCGTGGCCGTCGAGCACCACCAGGTGGACGACGTGACCCGTCACCGCCGCGAGGTCCTGCATGACCGGCAGAGCGGAGTCACGCAGATTCCGCGGCACGGGCGCGAGGGCGCCGAGCTCCCACAGGCGGATGCCGATCCGGTAGCGCCCGCGCGCCGGGCGCTCCAGCGCACCCCACTCCACCAGCTCCGCGACGAGCCGATGGGCGGTGGCCGAGGCCAGGCCGGTGCCCGCGGCGATCTCCCCGAGTGTCAGCTCCGGATTCTCGTCGGAGAACGACGCGAGCACAGCGAGCGCCCGGCCGAGCACGGACCTGCCCGCGTGAGCGGAGTCTCCCATCGGCTGCCTCCTGTCCTCCGGAGCACCGATGACTTCCCCGAAGCCGGAGGGTCCTACCCCCGACAGCCTGCCCGTGCTCCTCGTTCCCGGAAGGAACATTCCATGATTGCCTCCGCCCCCGCAGCTTCCCTCGGGCGCTCCACCCACCGCGTCCTCTGGGGCATCCAGATCGTGATCGGCCTGTTCCTCGTGATCGCCTCGGCCGTTCCGAAGTTCTACGGCGACACCTATGCGGTGGAGCTTTTCACTCAGATCGGTGCGGGCCAGTGGTTCCGCTATCTCGTCGGCGTCCTGGAGCTGGCCGGCGGGATCGGGCTCCTCACCACGCGGCTGGCCGCACCGGCCGCGATCGGGCTCATGGGCCTCATGATCGGGGCGGCGTTCACCCAGGCCGTCGTGCTCGGCATGCCCGCGATGGTCCTGACGCCCGCGATCCTCTTCGTCGTGCTCGCCGTGATCGCGTGGGGTCGCCGGGAGCAGCTCTCCGCGTTGCTCCCCAACCGCACTCGTTGACCCCGTCGGCCGGCCCGGGCCTGGTGTCGTCAGATCGTCCGTGTGCTCCCGCCGTCGATGACGTGCTCCGCGCCGGTGATCGCCGAGGCCCGGTCCGAGACGAGGAAGGCCACCAGCTCGGCCACCTCCTGCGGCCGGGCCGGGCGCCCGAGCGGTATCCCGCCGATCGACTCCATGATCCGCATGCGGGCGGTGTTCTCGTCCACCCCGTCGGCGGCCGCGAGCGCGGTGACCATCCCGCGCGCCCCCGCCGTCTCGACGAACCCGGGCGCCACCGTGTTGACCCGCACGCCCTTCGGTGCCATCTGTGTGGCGAGGTTCTTGCTGTAGCTGGTCAATGCGGCCTTGGCCGCCGCGTACGGCACGGTCGTGGGTAGCGGCACCCTGCGCTGGATCGAGGTGACGTGCACGATCGCTCCCCCGCCCTGATCGATCATCGACGGGAGCAGTGCGCGGTCCAGTCGCACGGACGCGAACAGGTTCACGGCGAACGCCTGCTCCCAGTCGTCGTCGGACAGGGCGAGCACGCCGCCAGGCTCCTGGCGCGACCCACCGACCACGTGCACCACGATGTCCACGCCGCCCAGCCGGTGCAGGGCCGCATCGGCGACCAGGGCGATGCCCTCGGCGGTGCCGACGTCCGCGGCCACGAAGAGCTCGGCGTCGGCCGGATCCTCAGGCGTGGATCGGGCGGTGGTGAGCACACGCGCGCCTGCCTCGGTGAGCCGCGCGGTGATCGCCGCGCCGATGCCGCCGCGCGTGCCGCCGGTGACCACGGCCCGGCGCCCGTCGAACTCGCGCTTGTGCATCAGGCCGCTCACGGGCAGATCGTGAGGGCCGTGATCCGGTCATCGGAGACCGTGAAGTGATGGTGGAGGTCGACGGGGCTGCCCGGGAAGTTCCCGGCGACCCGGACGAGGGCCACCGCCGCCGCGCCGATCCGGTGCGCCTCGACCACGGTGCGCTCGAGCCGGGACCTCGTGGAGATCTCGGATCGATGCTCGCTCTGCACGCTGTGCTCGGCGGCCCAGTCGCGGATCGCCGAGATCCCGACGTGGTTCTTGCCCTCGTCGTGCAGGATCGCGTCGTCGGCGAAGTTCTTCAGCACCGCCTCGACGTGGTTGTCGACCTTCGCCGCCAAGTAGTCGGCGACGGGCGCGGGGATGTCCGTGGGCATGCGTGTCTCCTCGAATGTGGTGCGGATGTGTGACGGCGCCGAGGCGTCCGTGGTCAGTCGACGGTCGGCGTGAGGTCCTGGTCGCCGATCACGCGCAGCAGGCTCAGCTTCTCGGCCGTGGAGCTCCCCGGCGGCGGGGTGAAGACGAGGAGTCTCTGATCCTCGGCCGGGGTGAGCAGCGTCTCGCTGTCCAGCTCGATCAGCCCGATGGTCGGGTGCAGCACGGACATCCGGCTGCGCCTGCGGACGGCGACCTCGTGCCGATCCCACAGCTCCGCGAACTCGTCGCTGGCGGCCCGCAGCCGCCGGACGAGCCCGGCCGCGGTGGCGTCGGAGCCCCGACGTGCGACGGCGGCGCGCAGGTCGGCGACATGGATGCGGCTGAGGTACTCGTGCTCCTCGGGCGGGTGGGCCGCCCGCACCGCCGGGTCGGTGAACCACCGCGCCACCACGTTGCGGGACTCCTCCCGCTCCGAACAGACAGACCCGAACAGGAACCGGGCCATCTCGTTCTGGGCGAGCAGGTCACCGAGGTCGCCGAGGATCTGCGCGGGCGTGCCGACCAGCGCGTCGAGCAGATGCATCAGGCCGGGCCGGACGTGGTCGCCCACTGCCCGCCCGGCCGGCACCGGATGGCCCGCCAGGACGAACAGGTGGTCGCGCTCGTCGTCGGTGAGCCGCAGCGCGCGGGCCAGCGCCGCGAGCACCTGAGGTGACGGCTGCGAGCTGCGTTGCTGCTCCAGGCGCATGCAGTAGTCGGCAGACACTCCCGCCATCTGCGCCACCTCTTCCCGGCGCAGGCCCGGCGTACGCCGCCGTGGGCCTGCCGAGAGCCCGACGTCCGCCGGGCGCAGCTGCTCCCGGCGGCGGCGCAGGAAGTCGGCGAGCTCGGGGCGGTCCATGTCCCGAGCATCGCCTGTTCACGGCTCCTGTGCCACGGAGAGCCGCTCCTAGCCTGCGGGCATAACCGGAACCCCCGGCGCGTTCATCCGAGCGCACTGATTGCAGGTGCAACAATCTTGACGCACAAGGCAGCGCAGCCGACAGCCGCGAGGCAGGAGGGCAGCACGCCCGCCGCGCGACTCAACCCTCAGGGCATAAGCGAGGAGCCCGCCGGGTTGATAAGAAAGACTGACTATTCAAGATTCAACGACCGGAGGCAGGACATGCAGCTCGGCATCTTCTCGGTCGGGGACGTCACCCCTGACCCGACGAACGGCCGCACGCCGACCGAGGCGGAGCGGATCAAGGCGATGGTCGCGGTCGCGCTCAAGGCCGAAGAGGTCGGGCTGGACGTCTTCGCGACCGGCGAGCACCACAACCCGCCGTTCGTGCCGTCATCACCGACGACGCTGCTCGGCTTCATCGCCGCGCGCACGAAGCGACTCGAACTCTCGACGGCGACCACGCTGATCACCACGAGCGACCCGGTGAAGATCGCCGAGGACTTCGCGATGCTCCAGCACCTCGCGGACGGCCGGGTGGACCTCATGCTCGGCCGGGGCAACACCGGCCCGGTCTACCCGTGGTTCGGCCAGGACATCCGCAACGGCATCCCGCTGGCCGTCGAGAACTACGCGCTGCTGCGCAGGCTGTGGCGTGAGGACGTGGTCGACTGGGAGGGCCGGTTCCGCTCGCCCCTGCAGAGCTTCACCTCGACGCCGCGGCCGCTCGACGACGTGCCCCCGTTCGTCTGGCACGCCTCGATCCGCAGCCCCGAGATCGCCGAGCAGGCGGCTTACTACGGCGACGGCTTCTTCCACAACAACATCTTCTGGAACAAGGAGCACGTCCAGCGGATGGTGGCGCTCTACCGCACGCGCTTCGAGCACTACGGCCACGGTCCGGCCGACCAGGCCATCGTGGGACTGGGCGGGCAGGCGTTCATGCGGAAGAACTCCCAGGACGCCGTGGCCGAGTTCCGCCCGTACTTCGACAACGCGCCGGTGTACGGCCACGGCCCGTCCCTCGAGGACTTCACGGACCTGACGGCGCTCACGGTGGGCAGCCCGCAACAGGTGATCGAGAAGACGCTGTCCTTCCGCGAGATGGCCGGCGACTACCAGCGCCAGCTGTTCCTGATGGACCACGCCGGGCTGCCGCTCAAGACGGTGCTCGAGCAGCTGGACATCCTGGGTGAGGAGGTCGTACCGGTGCTGCGTCGTGAGTTCGCCGCACTGAAGCCGGCCGGCGTCCCGGACGCCCCGACGCACGCGAGCCTGCTGGCGGCGGCCGCGTCCGAAACGAAGAACGAGGAGGTCGTTGCATGACGAATCGCACGATCGCCGTGGTGAGCGCCGGGATCAGCGTCCCGTCGTCAACCAGGCTGCTCGCCGACAGGCTCGCCGCCGCCACCGTCGCGGCCCTGCGCGAGCGCGGGGTCGACGCGGAGGTCGACGTGATCGAACTGCGCGACCACGGCCACGAGCTCGTCGACAACGTGCTGACCGGCTTCCCGAGGCCGGAGCTTCAGGCCACCCTGAAGGCGGTGGCCGACGCGGACGGCCTGATCGCCGTCACGCCGACGTTCTCGGCGTCTTACAACGGGCTGTTCAAGATGTTCTTCGACGTGCTCGAGTCCGAGTCGCTCGCCGGGAAGCCGACGCTCATCGCCGCCACCGGCGGCACCGGACGCCACTCCCTCGCGCTGGAGCACGCCGTGCGCCCGCTGTTCGCCTTCCTGCGCGCGATGGTCGTGCCGACGTCGGTGTTCTCGGCTCCCGAGGACTGGGGCGCCGGTGACCGGACAGCCCAGTCGCTGGATCAGCGGATCGCCCGTGCAGCCGGGGAGCTGGCCGAGATCGTCGCCGCCCGCCCTGCACAGAAAGCGGCGGACCCGTTCCTCGAACCGACCCCGTTCGAGCAGCTCCTGAAGGGCTCCTGACCCGACACTCAGTCCGAACTGGACGATCGCTGATGTTCACCCGTGGCTCCTGGTCCACCCGGGAGCCACGGCCCTACGATCCGCCGCGTGGGGATCTCGGAAATCCACCGGGACCGGACAGGAGACGACGATGACCGGGCTCGAGGAGCAGAAGAGCCCCGGCACCACCGAGATCGTCGAGATGCCCGACCGCGGCCACATCGGCCGTCAGCCCTGCCGCTTGACGAACTCCAATGCCTTCTCCGCCACCTCACGAAGCTTCACCCCTGAGGTGGGGACCACGCCGCATTCCTACCGGCGGCGCTTCCGCACGACCGGGGCGGCCGCGAGCAGGCGGGACGCCTCCCCGAACGTCGGGGAGCCCACATCAATGGCGCGCAGCTTGCGTG
>DASYES010000666.1:0-2220 GCA_036498885.1 Pseudonocardia sp. | reverse complement strand
CGAACTCACCCGTGACCTTCAGTGCCGCGTCCGGGCGCAGCGGGCTGTCACCGATACGGCCCGGAGCGGTGGTCACCGCGGTCGTCGTCGTGGTCGTGCTCATCGCTCTCCCTCGCTGCACTCGGTCGGCCCATCGGAAGACGTCACCGCGCGGAGGCGCTGTGTCACTGATTCGCTCGCACGATCGCTCATCGGCCGGCCTTCTCCATGAGCGTGCGATGGACGGCCTCGCACTCGCGCGCCAGTGCGTCCACGTCGACGGTGCGGACGCGGTCGCGTTCGACGACCGGACGCCCGTTCACGAGCAGCAGTTCCAGCGGCGGCGGCGTCCCCAGCACGAGCGCGGCGACCGGATCGTCGACGTCGGCATGGGCGAGACCGTCGATGCGCCACAGTGCGAGGTCGGCGAGCTTCCCGACCTCCAGAGAGCCGATCTCGTCGCTCCGCCCGACCACGGCGGCACCGCCGAGGGTCGCCAGCTCAAGGGCCTCGCGGACGCTGAGCGCCTGCGGGCCGCCCACGGCGCGGGCGAACAGCAGCGCGTGCCGCACCTCCTCCAGCAGGCTCCCCGCCTCGTTGCTTGCGGCACCGTCGACACCGAGCCCAACGCGGGCGCCGGCTTCGCGCAGGCCACGGACGGGTGCGATCCCCGCCCCGAGCCGCGCGTTCGACGACGGGCAGTGCGCCACGCCGGTCGCCGTCGCCCCGATCTTCTTCACGGCGTCGTCGTCGAGGTGCACGGTGTGGGCGAACCACACGTCCTCACCGGTCCACCCGAGCTGCTCGACGTACTCCAGCGGCGAGCAGCCGAACCGCTCGCGGCAGAAATCCACCTCGTCGACGGTCTCGGCGAGATGGGTGTGCAGCAGCACGCCGCGCCGCCGCGCCAGCTCGGCCGACTCGCGCATCAGCTCGCCCGTGACGCTGAAGGGCGAGCACGGCGCCAGAGCGACCCGCAGCATCGAATCCGGCGACGGGTCGTGCCAGCGGTCGATGGCGGCCTCGGAAGCGGCGAGAACCGTGTCACGGTCCTCCACGACGGCATCGGGAGGCAGGCCGCCGTCGCGGCGGCCGAGGTCCATCGAGCCGCGGCAGGGGTGGAACCGCAGCCCGACGTCCTGCGCGGCCCGGATCTCCGCGGCGAACAGGTCCCCGCCTTCGCGCGGGAAGACGTAGTGGTGGTCGGTGCTGGTGGTGCAGCCGGTGAGCGCGAGCTGGGCCAGCGCCGCGCTCGCGGAGACGTGCACGGCGTGCTCGTCGATGCCCGCCCACACGGGGTAGAGCGTGGTGAGCCACTCGAACAGCGTCGCGTCGACGGCCAGGCCGCGGGTGACCCACTGGTAGAGGTGGTTGTGGGTGTTGACGAAGCCCGGCGTGAGCAGGCAGCCCCGGCCGTCGACGACCGTGGCGCCCTCGACGCGAGGCGCGGGCCCGGCACCGACCGCCGTGATCCGGTTGGCCTCGACGACGACGTGGCCACCCGCGTGCTCGGCGCCGGAGACCGTGACGACGTGGGCGCCCTCGATGACCGTCGTCGTCATGACGCACGGTCCTGGGTACGGGCAGCCAGCCGCACGGCTTCCATGATCTTCTCGTAGCCGGTGCAGCGGCAGAGGTTCCCGGCGAGCGCCTCGCGGATCTCCGGGTCGGACGGCTGGGGGTTGCGCTCCAGCAGGTCGTGCGTGGTGACGATGAGCCCGGGCGTGCAGAAGCCGCACTGCACGGCCCCGGCCCGGACGAAGGCCTGCTGCACGCCATGCAGCTCGCCTTGCGCCGAGAGGCCCTCGACGGTGGTCACCTCGCGTCCCGCCGCCTGGCCCGCCGCGACGAGGCAGGAGCACACCGGCAGCCCATCGAGGTACACGGTGCAGGAGCCGCATTCTCCCTGCTCGCAGGCGTTCTTCGAGCCGGGGAGCCCCATCCTCTCGCGCAGCGCGTAGAGCAGGCTCTCGCCCTCCCACACGTCGTCGACCTCGTGGGTCGTGCCGTTCACGGTCAGCTCGATGCGCATCTCAGGCCGCCCTCCGGTAGTCGTCCCACGCCCACGTGGCGGCGCGGCGCGCCATCACCGAGAGCGAGTGCAGGCGGTACGCGGCGCTGCCGCGCACGACGTCGATGGGGGCGGCGGCGTCGCGCCCCCGGTGGCCGAACTCGCGGGCGAGGCCCACGGGGAGCGCGCCGCGCGAGTGCCACAGGCCGGCCGCGTCCAGCTCGCCCGCG
>DASYES010000665.1:0-6179 GCA_036498885.1 Pseudonocardia sp. | reverse complement strand
CTCAAGCGCCTGCTCTTCGACCTCCTCACGCTCCTCGGCCTCGGACTGGCGCTGGTCGCCTCCTTCGGGATCACCGGTCTGGCGTCCGGGTTCGTCGTCACCTTGCTCAGACTCGTGGGGCTCGCCGACGAGGGCTGGGCGCCGGTCATGTTCACCGTGATCGGAGTTGTGCTCGGGCTGCTGGCGAACTGGCTGATCTTCCTCTGGGTGATCGCCCGCCTGCCCCGTCAGCACGTCACACTGCGAAGCGCGGCCAAGGCGGCGTTGCTGGGCGCGATCGGTTTCGAGGTGCTCAAGCAGGTGATGACCTACTACCTCGGCAGCGTCACCAGCTCGCCGAGCGGGGCGATCTTCGGCCCGCTCCTCGGTCTGCTCGTGTTCGCCTACTTCGTCTCACGGTTCATCCTCCTCGTCACGGCGTGGGCGGCCACCTCCCGGGAGAACGAGCAGGAGGAGCCCACCCCTGTACCCCCGCCCGCCGTGATCAGACCGGCGGTCACGGTGCGATCCGGTCCGACCGGCGGCACGGCCCTCGGCCTGCTCGGCGCAGGCCTCGTCACGGGCGTGGTCGGCAGCCGCCTCCTGCCGGGCCGCCGCCGCGTCGGCTGACCCCGCGAGCCGCCCGCCCGAGCACCCGAACGCCCGGTCGCCTCTTCGAGCACCGCGCGCGAGTCGCCCGTTCCGCGCGCGCGAGTCGCCCGTTTCGAGCGCGCGAGTCGGCGGTTCTTGCGGGCGGGTCGGCGGTTCTGGCTGTGCGCGAGTCGCCCGTTTCGAGTGCGCGAGTCGCCCTTGGGTTCAGGGGGCGTCGCAATGCCTGATCTGGAGGTGTTGCGGGTGGCTCGTCGGGGTCGTCCACGGATGGCGCGGTCGGTGGCTCGGCTGTGGGCGAGTCGCCCGTTCCCACGGGGTGAGTCGCACGCTGAGCTCAGCGGCGGGACCGGCGGCGAAGGGTCAGCAGGACGGCGGTCGCTCCGGCCGCGACGGCGAGCCCGATCGGCAACACGGGTGCCGCCGCCGCCGCGTGGCTCGGCTCTCGCGCCGTCACGTCCGGGACGACGGCGGGTGGGTTCGTCATCGGAGAAGACACCACCGGCGTCCGGTCGACGAGGATCCCGACCGGCTCCGCACCTGCCGGCTGTGCGAAGCCCCAGTCCAGCAGCGCGGCGGCCTGCTTCCACATCGGCACGGGATGCTGCTCACCGCGCACGAGCGCGACCACCAACCGTCGCCCGTTGCGTTCCGCGGCTGCGACGATGGTGTGCCGCGCCGCGTCCGTGAACCCGGTCTTGTCGCCGAGCGCGCCGGGGTACTGCCCGAGCAGATGGCTCGTGTTGCTCACCACGAACCCGGGCCGGTCGCCGTATCCCGGGAAGGTCACGCTGCGGGTGGCGATCGTGCTGGCGAACAACGGCTCGCGCATCGCGACGCGGAAGAGCAGGGCCAGGTCGTAGGCCGACGTCGACATCCCCGGCCCGTCCAGGCCGGACACCGAGGCCGGCAACGTATCCAGTGCACCGAGCTCACCGGCCACAGCGGCCATGCGCGCCCGTGTCAGGGCGTCGCCCCCCTGTGCACGGGCGAGGGCCTCTGCGGTGTCGTTGCCGGAGTTGAGCAGCAGGCCGGCCAAGAGCTGGCGAACGGTGTAGTGACCGCCGGGGCCGATGCCCGCCTTGCTGCCCTCGATCTGCTGGTCCTCCGCCGTTCCGTCGACCACGGCGTCCGGGTCGAGGTACCGCACGGCAACGATCGCCGTGAGCACCTTGAGGGTCGAAGCGGGCCGGTGGCGCGCATGCGGCGCCCGGGCGGCGAGCACGGCGCCGGAGTCCATGTCCGCGAGGACCCACGAGGGGGCGCCTACCTGTGGCGCGCCCGTCGTCCCCGCCTCACCGCAGGTTCCTAGCTGCGGGCCGCCCACCGGTTCGGCCGGCCACGGCAAGGGCTCGACGGCCGCGACAAGCTCTTCACGGGCGAACGGGGGAGGCGGCGCCTGCTGGCCAGCACATCCCGGAGCGGGCGTCACGGGCGCGACAAGGGCAGCCACCACAGCGATGATGCCCAGAAGTTGCACGCTGTGACTCTACGATCGCTCCACGCCGCAGTGGGTCACCCGAGACGCGGCTTCCCCGGTCGGCAGGCTGAACCACCCGTTGTCGCCGCCATCAACTGGGACAAGCGTGACCTGAGCTGCGCCAACCGGGCGAACACGGTGCCGAGAGAGTCGGCGACTCTCGCCTCGGGGTCGGGCGACTCGCGTCCGGGGATCGGGCGACTCGCGGGTTGGGGTGGGCGACTTGCCGGGGTGGATTTGTTGCTACCCGGGAAGCGCACTAGCGCCTATCATGATCAACGCGAATCGGGTGCTTGCGAGGTGGGAACGCGCTGCCGCAGGCTGGTTGCTACATGTGACTCCGTGCTCACTGAACGGAGCCGACGATTCGGTCACGCCACTGATCCCCTTCTGTGAACTGATCAATCGCTCGGCTACGGTCCCCTCCGGCGTGCCGTCCGAGATCGGTCATGCCGGAACAGGAGGCCTTCTTCAGTGCGGATCAGACGTGGATTCGTGCTGGCAGCTGCCGTGCTGACCAGCGCGCTGGTGGTGGTGGGCTGTGCCCGCGACACCGGGACCAGCCAGCCCGCCGGCGCCGGTGGGAACAACGCGGGTGCGTGCGCGCGGAACTCCGCGCCGTCCGCCCCTGGCGGCGGCTCTGCGAGCCCGGCACCGGCGCTGCCGAATGCCGACGCGAGCGGCCTCAAGGTCGGTCTGGCTTTCGACATCGGTGGCCGCGGCGACGCGTCCTTCAACGACGCCGCCGGCGCAGGCCTCGACCGGGCCATCAGCGAGCTCGGTCTCGCCAAGGCCAACACCAAGGAGCTCACCGCAGGCCCGAACGAGAGCGAGGACGCCGCGGCCACGCGGCTGCGCCAGCTCGCGAGCGAGGGCTACAACCCGATCATCGCGGTCGGCTTCAAGTACGCCACCGCGCTGAAGACCGTCGCAGCCGAGAGCCCGAACACCCAGTTCGCGATCGTCGACGACAGCTCGGTCGAGCTGCCGAACGTCACACCGCTGGTGTTCGCCGAGGAGCAGGGCTCCTTCCTGGTGGGCGTCGCGGCCGCGCTCAAGACGCAGACGTGCAAGATCGGGTTCGTCGGCGGGGTCGAGCAGCCGCTGATCCAGAAGTTCCAGGCCGGCTACGTGCAGGGTGCGAAGGCCGTGGCGCCCGACATCCAGGTCGACGTCGACTACCTCACCCCGGCCGGTGACTTCACCGGCTTCAGCGACCCTGCCAAGGGACAGGTGGTGGCCACCGGCCAGCTCGACGGCGGGGCCGACGTCATCTACCACGCCGCGGGCGCATCGGGGCAGGGCGTGTTCCAGGCCGTGAAGGCTGCGGGCAAGTCCGCCATCGGCGTCGACTCGGACCAGTACAACATCCCGGGTCTGGCGGACGTGAAGGACGTGATCATCACGTCGATGCTGAAGCGCGTGGACGTTGCGGTCTTCGACTACATCAACGCCGCAGCGGCCGGGAACGTCAGCACCCTGCCGGACACCTTCGACCTGAAGGTGGACGGAGTCGGGTACGCCACCTCGGGTGGCAAGGTCGACGACATCACGACCCAGCTCGACGCCTACAAGGCCGCGATCATCAGCGGTGCGATCTCGGTCGAGACCGCGCCCACGTCGTCCTGACCCCGGGGCACCTGTCGGGGGCCGGAGTCGCGCAGGCGGCCCCGGCCCCCGAGCCACGTCCCCCTTCGAAAGGCTCCAGCCATGGCCACGAGCATGGCCACGAGTGCGGCCGAATACGCCGTCGAGCTCACCGGTATCACGAAGCGTTTCCCCGGCGTGGTCGCCAACGACGACATCCATCTGCAGGTCCGCCGCGGCGAGGTCCATGCCCTCTGCGGTGAGAACGGCGCCGGCAAGTCCACCTTGATGAAGATCCTCTACGGGATGCAGCAGCCGGACGAGGGCACGATCTCGGTCGACGGTCGGATCGTGCGGTTCCGATCCCCGTCCGACGCGATCAAGGCCGGAATCGGGATGGTGCACCAGCACTTCATGCTGGCCGACAACTTCACGGTTGCGGAGAACATCCTGCTCGGAGCCGAGGGACTGCTCGGCATCGGCGGCGCGGCGCGCAGGCGGATCGCCGAGCTCGCCGCGACGGTGGGCCTCGAGGTCGAGCCCCGCGTCCTCGTCGAGCGCCTCGGGGTGGCCGACCGCCAGCGCGTCGAGATCGTCAAGGTGCTCTACCGCGGTGCCCGCACCGTGATCCTCGACGAGCCGACCGCCGTGCTCGTGCCCCAGGAGGTCGACGAGCTGTTCGACACCCTGCGCGCGATGCGCGCCGACGGTTTCACGTTCCTGTTCATCTCCCACAAGCTCGACGAGGTGCGCGCCATCGCCGACTCGATCACGGTCATCCGCCGCGGCACCTCCGTCGGCACGGCCGACCCGGCTTCGGTGACCAGCCGCCAGCTCGCCGAGATGATGGTCGGGAGCGAGCTACCCAGCCCGGAGACCCGCGACTCCACGGTCACCGACCGCGAGGTGCTGCGCGTCGAAGGGCTGGAACTCCATGGCGAGAGCGGTGCGCGTCCGGTGCTGGCGGGGATCGACCTGGTGGTGCGCGCCGGTGAGGTGTTGGGGATCGCGGGCGTCGAGGGCAACGGTCAGACCGAGCTCGTCGAGACGATCATGGGGATGCGCCGGGCGAGCGCGGGCAGGGTGATCCTTGGCGGCCGGGACCTCAGCCGGGCCAGCACCCTCGAACGGCGGGAGGCGGGGATCGGCTACGTGCCCGAGGACCGCACGCGCCACGGACTCCTCGCCTCCCAGTCGCTGTGGGCAAATCGCATGCTCGGCCACCAGAGCCGGCCGCCGGTGTCCCGGGGTGGGTTCCTCGGCCTGCTCGACCGGGCGGCCGCCCGGCGTGACACCGAGCGGATCGTCGCGGAGTTCGACGTCCGGACGCCGAGCGTCGACGTGCCGGCTGCCGCGCTGTCCGGCGGCAACCAGCAGAAGCTCGTGGTCGGCCGGGAGCTCTCGGGCGACCCGGTGCTGCTGATCGCGTCGCACCCGACCCGCGGGGTGGACGTCGGCGCGCAGGCGGGCATCTGGGAGGAGCTACGCCGGGCCAGGGCTCGCGGGCTCGCAGTCCTGCTCGTCAGTGCCGACCTCGACGAGCTGATCGGGCTCTCCGACACGATCAAGGTGATGCTGCGCGGCACGCTGGTCGCCGATGCCGACCCTGCGACCGTCACACCCGAGGAGCTCGGCGCGGCGATGACCGGTGCCGACGACTCGGAGGCGGTGCCGGCATGAATCGCGTCCGCACCGTGCTGCTGCCGCCCGCGCTGGCGATCGTCTTCGCTGCACTGCTCTGTGCGGTCGCACTGTTGATCAGTGGCGACTCGCCGATCACCGCTCTGACGGTCATGATCACGCAGGTCGGCGAGGGCACCACGGCCGTCGACATCATCAACAGCGGGGCGATCTACTACATCGCGGCGCTGGCCGTGGCGATCGGCTTCCAGATGAAGCTGTTCAACATCGGCATCGAGGGCCAGTACCGGCTGGCGGCCTGCGTGGCCGCGATCGTCGGCGGCTCGCTCGTGCTGCCGCCGGTGCTGCACGCGTTCGTGATCATCGTGGTCGCCGCCGTGGTGGGCGCGGCGTGGGCGGGTATCGCCGCGCTGCTCAAGGCCTACCGCGGTGTCAGCGAGGTGATCTCGACGATCATGCTGAACTTCATCGCGACCGGCTTGATCGCCTACCTCATCCGGCCCGACTCGTTCGGAGTGCTCCAGGGCAACAACATCTCCACCGCCCCCATCGAGCCGAGCGGGCAGTTCCCCGGAGTCTCCTTCGGTTCGAGCGGCACGCTCTTCGGGATGGTCGCCGTAGCAGCGCTGCTCGGGCTCGGCTACTGGTTCCTGCTCAACCGCACGCGGTTCGGGTTCGAGCTCAAGGCGTCGGGGGAGTCGCCGACGGCCGCCACCGCGGGCGGGGTCGACGCCCGGCGAATGGTGATCATCGCGCTGGTGCTCTCCGGTGCGGTCGCGGGCCTGGTCGGACTCCCCGAACTGCTCGGGCGCGACTTCGCCTACACGCTCACCTCGCCGCAGGGTTACGGCTTCACTGGAATCGCGGTCGCCCTCCTCGGCCG
>DASYES010000664.1:0-5316 GCA_036498885.1 Pseudonocardia sp. | reverse complement strand
CCGCCATCCCTCAGGCTCCCTTCGATGCGCCGGCCGCGGCTGCGGCCCGCTTGCGATCGGCACCGATCCGCGCCACCGCGCCCAAGCCGGACAACGACGGGCTGCTGAACAGCCGGGAGCCGGACGCGAGCGCCACCAGCGGATGGGTCACCAAGAACACGACGATCAGGTCGAGCACGGTGGACAAACCCAGCGTGAACGCGAAGCCCTTCACCTGCCCCACCGCGAGCAGGTACAACACGGCCGACGCGAGGAAGCTCACCGCATCGGCGGACAGGATCGTCCGCCGGGCCCGGACCCAGCCGCGTGGGACGGCCGACCGGAAGGTACGGCCCTCGCGCATCTCGTCCTTGAGCCGTTCGAAGAAGATCACGAACGAGTCGGCGGTGATGCCGATGGCGACGATGAACCCGGCGACCCCGGCGAGGTCGAGCGTGAACCCGATCCACCGCCCGAGCAGCACCAGCATGCCGTAGACGATCACCCCGGAGAGCACCAGCGACAGGATCGTCAGCACCCCGAGGGCCCGGTAGTAGAACAGGCAGTAGACGAACACCAGGGCCAGCCCGATCGCCCCCGCGATCAAACCCGCCTCCAATGAGGCCAGCCCGAGCGTGGCCGAGACCGTCTGGGCCTCCGACGACGCGAACGACAGCGGCAGCGAGCCGTACCGCAGGATGCCCGCGAGCCGCTGGGCGGACTCCTGGTTGAACTGCCCGGAGATCTCGGTGGGGCCGTAGATCGCGCTCTGGATCGTGGGGGCCGAGACGACCTCGCCGTCGAGCACGAACGCGGCGTTCTTGCCGATGTTCTGCGAGGTGTACTGGCCCCAGGTCGCGGCACCCTGGCTCTTGAACGTGAGGCTGATGACCCAGCCGGCGCCCTGGGTGTTCTGCTGCGCGATAGCGTTGTCGATCTCCGTGCCCTCGAGGAAGGCGGGGCCGAGGACGTACTTCTCGGCGCGGTCCTGACTGCAGGCGACCAGGGGGCGCGTCGGGTCGTCGTAGCCCTTCAGGGGGTCCCGCACGTTGCAGTCGAGGCTGGCCAGCGCCATCTGCTGGACGGCCGGGTCGGTGCTCTGACGGAGCTGGCGGGCCGTGTTGATCTCGGCGGCGAGCTGCGGGTCGGCCGGAGAAGCAGGGGTGGCGGATCCGGGGGCGGGCGCAGCGGGTGCCGGAGGAGGCGGCGGCGCAGGCGTGGGCGGAGGCGCGGGGTTCTGCAGTGGCTGTGTGAAGGCGACCGGGGCGACGCCACGCTCGACAGGCGCCGACGGGTCGGCCGCGCCCTGCGGCTGCGGGGCAGGGTTCGGCGGGGGTGCCGCGGGCGGAGGAGCTGCAGGGTTGCCCGGCGCGGGTGCGGCGGGTGGAGGTGCCGGGGCTCCGGGAGCTGGAGCGGGGGCGCCCGGCGCGGGGGCGGCCCCGCCCGGCGCGGCGGGAGCGCCGCCGGGAGGCGCGGGCGCAGTGGCCGCCACCGGGCCGCCGATGACCTCGCGGAACCTCAGCTGCGCGGTCTGACCGAGGTCGCGGGCCTGGTCACCCTCCTGGCCGGGCACGGTGATCGTGAGGTTGCTGCCGTCGAGCACCACCTCGGCGCCGTTGACGCCGAGGCCGTTGACCCGATCCTCGATGATCGCCTGGGCCTGCTGGAGCTGCTCCCGAGGCGGCTCGGCACCGGTCTCGGTACGCGCCTGCAGGGTGACGCGAGTGCCACCCTGCAGGTCGATGCCGAGCTTTGGTGTGGCCCGGCCGTCGCCTGTGAAGAACACCAGCGCATAGAGCACGACGACGATGCCGAGGAACGCCGCGAGGTAGCGCCAGGGACGGATCCGACCCGGGGTGGTTGCTGCCACTGCTTCAGATCTCTTCCTGTCAGTCCGTCCGCATCATCAGTTGCGGGAGGAGCCGTTCGCGGAGTCGTCCTTCTCCAGCGATGGCGCCTTGTCCTGTGACGGCGGAGAGTCGGGCGCAGGATCGGCCGGTGCCACCGGTGCAGGCGGCGCGTCGATGACGGTCGGCGCGTCCACCGGGTCGTGGTGGGTGACCTTCTCCCGGATCGCGGCTCGCAGCCAGGTGGTGACCACGCCGTCCGCGATCTCGAGGTCGATGGTGTCCTCGTAGGAGGCGTCGATGACCGTGCCGCGGAGACCGGACGTGGTAACGACCACGTCGCCGTTCTCCAGCGACTGCTGAAGCGCCTGAGTCTCCGCCACCTGGCGGCGCTGGCGCCGGCCGGACAGGAAGATCGGGATGAACAGCAGCAGGATGAGCAGTGGGAACAGCAGCGAGAGGTCCATGGTCTCCGTATCTCCGCACGTCGAGAGCCACCAGAGTCTGCCAGCCCCCGCTCAGAACAACGCGGGAGGGCCACCCGGGGTGACGTCCGGCGGCGCAGCGATGCCCAGATGAGACCAGGCAGCCGCCGTGGCTACGCGGCCCCGGGGGGTGCGGGCCAACATTCCAGCCCGTACCAGGTACGGCTCGCAGACCTCTTCGACGGTACCGGGTTCCTCACCGACTGCGACAGCAAGCGTCGAAACGCCCACCGGCCCGCCGCCGAACGATCGGACCAGCGCCCCCAGGACAGCGCGGTCCAGCCGGTCGAGCCCCAGCTCGTCGACATCGTAGACGGCCAGGGCGTCTTGGGCCACCTCCCTGGTGACGGCGCCGTCGGCGCGCACCTGGGCGAAGTCCCGCACGCGGCGCAACAGGCGGTTGGCGATGCGCGGAGTGCCCCGGGACCTGCCCGCGATCTCGTGGGCGCCGTCACGGCGCAGGTCGACGTCGAGGATCACCGCGGCGCGGCGCAGCACCAGCTCCAGTTCCGCCGGCTCGTAGAACTCCATGTGGGCGGTGAAACCGAACCTGTCGCGCAGCGGACCGGTGAGCGCCCCCGACCGAGTGGTGGCCCCGACCAGCGTAAACGGTGCGATGTCCAGCGGGATGGACGTGGCGCCCGGGCCCTTGCCCACCACCACGTCGACCCGGAAGTCCTCCATCGCGAGGTAGAGCATCTCCTCGGCGGGCCGGGCGATCCGGTGGATCTCGTCGATGAAGAGGACGTCGCCTGCCTCGAGGTTGGACAGCATCGCGGCGAGGTCGCCTGCGCGTTCCAGCGCAGGGCCCGACGTCAGCCGGATCGCCGCGCCCATCTCGGCGGCGACGATGAGCGCGAGGCTCGTCTTGCCCAGCCCCGGAGGGCCCGAGAGCAGGATGTGGTCGGGTGGGTCACCGCGCCGACGTGCCCCCTCCAGCACCAGCTCCAGCTGCTCGCGGACCCGCGGCTGCCCGATGAACTCGGTGAGGGAGCGAGGCCGCAGGCTGGCGTCGACCTCGAGGTCGTCGGGCTCAGGCTCCGGGGTGAGTGCGACGTCGTTCACCGAACCCTCCCGCCCGATAGCGCCACATGGACGCATGTCGCTGTTCGGTGCGCGGGTGCATCAGCGATACGGGTCCATATCGTTGTCGTCATCGGGACCTGCCCAGGCGGGTCAGAGCCGCCCTCAGGAGCGTGCTGGCGTCGGCATCGGCCTCACCGGCCAGCACCGCGTCCACCGCCTGCTCCGCGGGCTTCGCGGTGAACCCGAGCCCGACGAGGGCCTCGACCACCTGGTCACGGCGCGGGTTCGTCCCGTTCAGCGCCGCCGAGGGCATCGCGGCCGGCGCGGCCGCCGACGCCACCACCTTGTCGCGCAGCTCCAGCACCAGGCGCTCCGCCCCCTTGCGCCCGATGCCGGGGACGCGAGTGATCGTCGTCAGGTCACCGTCGACGAGCGCGCGACGCAGCACGTCGGGCGCGAGCACGGCGAGAGTGGCGAGCGCCGTGCGCGGTCCGATGCCGCTGACGGTCTGTAGCAACCCGAAGAGCTCGCGTTCCTCGTCATCGGCGAAGCCGAACAGGGTGAGGGAGTCCTCCCGCACCACGAGCGCCGTGGCGAGCCGGCTGGGCTGCCCGCGCCGCAGACCGGCCAGGGTGGTGGGGGTGGCGTGCACGGCCAGGCCGACGCCCCCCACCTCGACGACGGCGTGGTCGAGGCCGATCTCCAGCACCTCACCGCGCACCGAACTGATCACGACGCCTCCCCTGCGGCCCTCGCCGCCTTCGCCGCTGCCGCTTTCGCCGCTGCCGCCGCCACCCGTGCCTTGTGGGCCCGCGCCAACTCGGCCGACCGGGCCTGCGCCTGGGCCATCCGGTCCAGCATGGGCGCTCGCCAGCAGTGGCAGATGGCCAGCGCCAACGCGTCGGCCGCGTCGGCGGGCCGCGGCGCCTCGGTCAACCGGAGCAGGCGGGTGACCATCGTGGTGACCTGCTCCTTGCCTGCCCGACCCTCGCCCGTGACCGCGGCCTTCACCTCGCTGGGCGTGTGGAACGCGACCGGCAGTCCCGCCCGGGCCGCGAGCAGCGCGACGACCCCACTGGCCTGCGCCGTGCCCATCACCGTGCGGACGTTGTGCTGACTGAACACCCGCTCGATGGCCACCACGTCGGGCCGGTACCGCTCGATCCATCCCTCGACGACCGCCCCGACCGCCAGCAGCCGCTCCGCGATCGGGGCGTCCGCAGGCGTGCGCACGACGTCGACAGCCACACAGCGCACGGTGCGCCCACCGGCACCGTCGACGACGCCGAGCCCGCACCTGGTGAGCCCAGGGTCGACGCCGAGCACCCGCACACCATCTCCTCACGCGCGAACAGCCGTTCGAGGGGGCAGGCTACCGGCGGGCGATCGGGTGCTCGCGGGGGCGCGCCGCCCGCACGCCGGGTACTTCCCGGCGGTCCGTGCGACCGTCGGCATTGCACGCCTGTACGGGCCGACTCACCTCGACGCAGGGAGCAAGCATGTCAGCAGTCGATCATCTCGGCACGTACCTCAACGACCACCTCGGTGCGGCCAGCGCGGGGCTCGAGATGGCCCGCCAACTCGAGGAGGCGGTCCGCGGCACTCCGTACGCGGCCGCGCTCGGGCCGATCGCGAAGGACATCGAGCAGGACCTCGAGACACTGCGTGGCCTCGTCGAGGAGGTGGGGGTCGGCCAGAACCCCGTGAAGCAGGCCGTCGGCTGGGTCGTGGAGAAGGCGCACCGGCTCGGTGTCCACGAGCGGATGGCCGGCAGCCGGGACCTGTCGCTGCTGCTGCAGGCCGAGAGCCTCGGGCTCGGCGTCGAGGGCAAGCTCGCGCTCTGGCTGGCGCTGATGGAGGTGGTCACCGTCCACCCGCAGCTCACCACCGTCGACCTGCCGGCCCTGGCGGAACGTGCCCGCGACCAGCGGCGCCGGCTGGAGGTCGCCCGGCTCGGTGCCGCCCGCGCCGCTTTCACC
>DASYES010000663.1:0-4460 GCA_036498885.1 Pseudonocardia sp. | reverse complement strand
AGGCCGAGCGCCGCAAACCAGGTGAGCGCGCCGATGCCGAGCGCCACAGGTCCCAGCCGTCGACGCAGCGCCAGGTACCAGGCGCCGAGTGCGAATACGCTGATCGCGCCGATCGCGAGCTCATAGGCCAGAGGCCGGTGCAGCAAGCCGCCCATCATGTCGTAGCCGGGCCGCACGGCCACCAGGAACGACCAGAGCGCCTGCGCGAGCACGACGGAGAGCAGCAGTGGGATCACGGCTGTGAGAGCGCCCACCAGGATCCGGCCCGGCTCCGCCGCCCGACGGGCACGGGCGAGTACGACGAGGCCCGCCAGCAGCAGCAGGGCAAGCCCGGCCAGCGGCCGGACGAGAGCGTCGGGATAGCTGAGGTCGGCACCCATGAGCCGGAAATGGACGAGGTCGTGGTCCGCGCCGAGGCTGGGAATGTCGGCGTCGCCGAATGCACGCGCAAGCGCGAGCATGGTCTCGCCGTGGTGCTGCAGGCTGCCCGGCTCCAGGTTGGCGATCGAGTCGCTCGCGGTGTGGTAGCGCGCAGCCCCGTCGACGAAGGCGAAGTTCATGCCCACGAAACCCGCTCGACGCAGCGTGCTGAAGTCGCTGCTGTTCGGCAGTGCCCGGTAGAACTCGCCCAGCGACGAGTCACCCCGCGGATGCGGGACCGACGCGGTGTACAGCCCGACGATGCCCGCGTTGCCCGGCGATGTCTCGAACATCAGCGACGGGCCGTCGACGCCACGCGCCTCCCAGTTGAGGACGATCCCACCGTGGCGGGCCAGCGGATGCTCCCGGATGAAGGCCTCGGCACCGATCGACCCGTCCTCCTCCCCATCGGTGACCAACAGGACCAGGTCGTTGCGCAGCTGCGCATCGCCGCACAGCGATCGCACGGTCTCCAGCAACGCCGCGACCGACGCACCGTCGTCCGATGCACCCGGTCCCATCGAGGCGGAGTCGTAATGCGCGGCGAGCACCACCGTGCCGGTCGGGTTCCGTCCCGGGAGCGTCGCCACGATGTTGTCCACCCGGCCGAAGGTCGCCAACCCGGCCGCGGAACGCACACCCACCGAGTGCTGGACCTCGACCTGCAGTCCCGCTCCGCGTAGTCGATCGACGAGATACCGCCTCGCCTCGTCGCTCGCCGGGCTCCCGAGGGGACGAGGCTGCGTGGCGAACCGCTCGAGCTCGGCCAGCGCGCGCTGTGCGCTGAACCGGTCAGGTGCGGCCGATGCGGGCACGACCTGCTGGACGCTGCTCTCGGCCAGGATCGTCACCACGAGCACCGAGGCCACGACCAGCGCACTCGCGATTCCCGTCGCGAGGCGAGGCCGCGTACGGACACGTTTCTTGATCACGGTCGAACGCTATGAACGACCGTCCCGCGCCGGAATGAGGAGAACGGCGGCCGCACACTGTGGAATCCCACAATGCCGGGACCAGGCGCCAGGCGTCGTGCCGGAACTACGGACGATCAGTGCTCGTCGGAGCCGGTCAGCTCGTGCTCGAGCCGGTCGGCCACCTCGACCACCACCCGGAACGAGCGGTCGAACCCGTCGAGCCCGGTGTCCGCCAGCGGGATCGAGTGGCGGAAGAGCACCACTCCGTCGGTGGCGACGGCACCGCCGGCGATCGACTCACCCGCGAGCACGAGCAGACGGGCGAGGTCCAGGTCGGCGGCCCGTCCGATCGGCGACGTGATCTGGGCCCACTGGTGGGAGTCCCCTCCGCTCACCAGCCGCACCACGACGAGCTGCGTGCGCTCGCCGGAGGTGGGCAGGTTGAACCACAGCTCGTCCTCGACCTGCCGCATGATCTCGTAGCGCACGCGGACGAAGGACACCAGATCGTCCCAGCTGGCCACCACGCCACCTTCCCCTCGGGTCGAGCGGACCGTACCGTGCTCAGCCCCTGAGCTGGTCGACCGGCGCCCAGTCGTCGGTGAGAACTTCGGCACCGGCGGCGAAGTTGCGGGCGGCGTCGTCGCCCAGTACCGAGTTCGGCTCGCCGCGAGCGGCGGCGTGGGCGGCCATCGCGGTGGCGTCGAGGGGCTGGTCGGATGCGACGATCACGGCGTTTCCCCCGCCGCCCGGGGCCAGCTGATCGGGCCGCACCAGAAGTGCGACGTGCGGGAACCGGCTTGCGACAGTGGCCATCTCCGCGGCGAGCAGGTGCCACGGCTGGTGGTCGATCACGTTCAGCACGAAGACGCCGTCGATGCGCAGCACCCGGTTCACGTCGCCCATGAACTCGGCCGTGGCGAGATGCCACGGCACCGACCGCTCGCCGAAGGCGTCGCCCACCACGACGTCCGCCGAGGCCGTCGGCACGCTCGCCAGCAATGTCCTGGCGTCCCCGATCTGCACCGACGTGCCAGGGATGGAGTCGATGTCCAGCGCGCGACGGGCCAGCTCGACCACCCCGGCGTCCACCTCGAGCACTGTGGAGGTGCTACCCGGACGGGTGGCCGCGAGCCAGCGCGGCATCGTGAACCCGCCCCCACCGAGGTGCACCGTCTGAAGCGCCCCCCTGCCCGGGAACGCGGAGTCGATCGCGTCGGCGAAGCGCTGGGTGTAGGCGAACTCCAGGTGGGTGGGGTCGGAGAGGTCGACCGCCGAGTGGCGTAGGTCATCGAGCACGAGGATGCGGGTGTCTGGCCGGCCGGGTTCGGTCTCGACACGGGCGCAGTAGTAGACGGTGTCGACGTCGCAGCGCCCGGGCACGACCACCAGCAGCGCGCCTGTCACAGCCGTCGCGACGGCCACCCCGACGACCGCCGGCCGCGTGCGCACGGTGGCCGTGACCGCCGCCAGCACCAGGCACGCCCCCGCCGTGGCCAGCAGGATAACCGTGGTCGGCAGCAACGACACCAGCACGAAACCGGTGAGGAACACCCCGGCCAGCGACCCGAGCGTGCCGGCCGCCGACAGCCGGCCGATCACCGCACCGGAGCCGTCCACGCTCGAGAGGCATGCCCGCGTGACGGCCGGCGTCACCATTGCCAGCGCGGTGACCGACACCAGCGTCGACACCGCGACCAGCACCACCGCCGCGTACGGACCGGGCCCGAGCGCGGGGCCCAGGAGCCGGATCAGCGGGCGCACCACGAGCACGCCGAGTCCCCCGACGGCCAGCGCACCGGCGGCGACCCGGCGCGGCGGCAGCACGTCGGACCAGCGGCCGCCGAGCGACGCACCGGCCGCGATCCCGGCCAGCGCCACACCGATCACCGCTGTGGTCGACTCGATGGTCAGACCGACGTACGGCGCCACGAGCCGCGTGGAGAGCGTCTCCACCACAAGGATTGCGGCACCGCTCACAATCACGACTATCCGGGCGAACAGGGCGTTCACCCCACCATCCTCCGGTGGTCGACCCCCGTAGCGCCAGCGGGGTGCTACAGACCGAGCTGTCGGGCGATCAACATCCGTTGAACCTCGGAGGTGCCTTCGCCGATCTCCAGGATCTTTGCATCACGGTAGAAGCGGCCCACGGGATACTCGTTCATGAAGCCGTAGCCACCGAAGACCTGCGTGGCGTCACGGGCGTTGTCCATCGCCGCATTCGAGGCCACGAGCTTCGCGATCGCCGCCTCCTTCTTGAACGGCTCGCCTGCCAGCATCTTCGCCGCGGCGGCGTAGTACGCCAGCCTGGCGGTGTGCGCCCGTGCCTCCATGTCGGCGATCTTGAACTGGATGGCCTGGTAGCTGCCGATCGGGCTGCCGAACGCCTCACGTTCGTGTGCGTAGCGCACCGACTCGTCCACGCAGCCCTGCGCGAGCCCGACCGACAACGCCGCGATCGCGATTCGGCCCTCGTCCAGGATCGAGAGGAACTGGGCGTAGCCGCGGCCCCGCTGCCCGAGGAGGTTGGCGGCAGGCACCCGGCAGTCGTCGAAGAAGAGCTCGCGGGTGTCGGAGGCCGACCAGCCCACCTTCGAGTACTTCTGTGACACCCGGAAGCCCGGCGTGCCGGCCGGAACCATGATCGCCGAGATCTCGCGACGCCCCGCGCCGTCCGTGCCGCCCGTGATGGCGGTGACCGTGACGACAGAGGTGATGTCGGTGCCGGAGTTGGTGATGAAGGCCTTCGAGCCGTTGATCACCCACTCGTCACCGTCGAGCCGGGCGGTGGTGCGGGTGGCCCCTGCGTCCGAGCCGCCGCCCGGCTCGGTCAGCCCGAACGCGCCCAGCGCCTCGCCGGTGCACAGCCGGGGCAGCCACTCCCGCTTCTGCTCCTCGGTGCCGAACCGGTAGATCGGCATCGCGCCGAGGGAAACACCCGCCTCCAGCGTGATCGCGACCGACGAGTCGACCCGCGCGAGCTCCTCCACCGCCAGCGCGTAGGCGAGCGTGTCGGCGCCGGCGCCGCCGTACTCCTCCGGAATGGTCATGCCCATCAACCCCAGGTCGGCCATCGCGGCGACGAGGTCGTACGGGAAGCGGTGTTCGAGATCGAGCTCGGCC
>DASYES010000662.1:0-2245 GCA_036498885.1 Pseudonocardia sp. | reverse complement strand
ACGAGAGTGCCGTTCGCTTGAAACCGGTGGGCTGCCGGCGGTCGCGTCCGTCCAAACGCCGGGGCCTATCCGGGCGCGAGCCCCGCGTTTCCGAGAATCTTGCGCGATGATCGTTTCGAGAACTGGGTTTCTTCCCTTACGAGGGCGCAGAACCGGATCTCGCAGCGATCTTGGCTCAGCCGCGACGGTCCGCCGCCCGCACGAACGGCACCCTCGCCCAGACCTATTGGGCGAGAGTGCCGTTCGTACGGGGGAGGTGGGGTCAGGAGGCCAGGCGTGCCGGGGCTGCCAGGGAGCGGCGGGCAGGGATGGGCAGCTGGGCGGGTGGGGTGGCCGCCGGGGACTTGCCCCCGCCGGGGAAGGCCAGGCGCGCGATCTTGCGCAGCACCTTGCCGTACTGCCGCGGCAGCGACCCGGTGGTGTACGGCAGGCCGTAGCGCTTGCAGATCTCCTGCACCCGCGGCGCGATCTCCGCGTAGCGGTTGCTGGGCACGTCGGGGAACAGGTGGTGCTCGATCTGGTGGCTCAGGTTGCCGGTCATCAGGTGGAAGAGCTTGCCGCCCGACAGGTTCGCCGACCCCAGCATCTGCCGGACGTACCACTGCCCCTTCGTCTCGCCCTCGAGCCGCTCCTCGTCGAACGTCTCGACGCCGTCGGGGAAGTGGCCACAGAAGATCACGGCGTGCGCCCACATGTTGCGTGCGACGTTGGCGGTGGCGTTCGCGGCCACCGTGCTCACGAAGCCGGGGCCCGACAGCAGCGGGAACAGCACGTAGTCCTTCGCGAGCTGGCGCCGCGCCTTTCGCCAGAGACCCATCAGCTCGGCCTTGGCCTGCGGCCACGGCTTGGTGCCGTCCTTGACCTTCTCCAACTCGATGTCGTAGATCGCGATGCCCCACTCGAAGATCATCGAGAGGCCGAGGTTCACGAGCGGCTGGAAGACGTCGGCGGGCTTCCACTCCTGCTCGGGCGTGATCCGCATGATCGAGTAGCCCAGGTCGCGGTCCTTGCCGCGGACGTTGGTGAACGTGTGGTGCTCGTAGTTGTGGGATTTCTTCCACGACGCCGCGGGCGAGGCATGGTCCCACTCCCACGTCGTGGAGTGGATCTTCGGGTCACGCATCCAGTCCCACTGACCGTGCAGGACGTTGTGTCCGATCTCCATGTTGTCGAGGATCTTGGCAACGGACAGCGCCGCCGTACCGGCCACCCAGGCGGGCGGGAACAGGGAGAAGATCAGCGCGGCGCGGCCGCCCACCTCGAGCCCTCGTTGCACGGCGATGACCCGGTGGATGTAGCGGGCGTCGGCCTCGCCGAGCGACGCGACCACCTCGGCGCGGATCACGTCCAGCTCGGCTCCGAGGGCCTCGACCTGCTCGTCGGTGAGGTGCGCGGCAGCGCTGGGGGTGGTGGACGGGGTGAAGGTCTGTGTAGCCATGGAGATGCCTCCTAGAGCTCGATCTCGACGTCGCCCGCGGCACCGGAGACACAGGTGCGTACGGCTTCGCCGGGGGTGTCGTGCAGGTCGCCGGTGCGCAGGTCGCGGACCGCGCCGGAGCGCAGCCGGCCGACGCATGTGTGGCAGATGCCCATGCGGCATCCGTTGGGGAGCAGCGCCCCCGCCGCCTCGCCTGCCACCATCAGTGGAGTGCCAGGGCCGGCGTCGGCCTCGATCCCGCTGGCCGTGAAGGACACGCGCCCACCCGTGGCGTCGGTGGCGACGACCGCAGGCGGTGTGAACAGCTCGACGTGCAGTGCGTCCGGGTCACCGACCCTGGCCCAATGCGCGGTGAGGGCTTCGAGCAGGCCGGCGGGCCCGCACGCCCAGGTCTGGCGGGCAGCCCAGTCGGGGACCGCGTCGGTGAGGTTCTCCGGGGTGAGCCGGCCCTCCACCGCGGTGTGGCGCTCCACGAGCGTCAGCCCGGTGCGCGCGGCGAGCACCCGCAGCTCCGATCCGAAGACGAGGTCCGACGGCGTGCGGTCGCAGTGCACGAGCACGGCCCCGCCGAGCGCCTCGGGCCGGGCCGCAGCCAAGTGGCGCAGCATGCCCATGACGGGCGTGATCCCGCTTCCCGCGGTGAGGAAAAGGAGTTTCTCCGGCACTGGCTCGGGCAGCACGAACTCGCCTGCCGGCGGCCCGATCCGCAGCAAGGTACCGATCGGTGTGCCGTGCGCCAGCGCGTTCGAGACGGTGCCGCCCGGCACGGCCGTGACGGTGACGGCGAGCAGTGGGTCGCCCGGGCAG
>DASYES010000661.1:0-4539 GCA_036498885.1 Pseudonocardia sp. | reverse complement strand
GGCCACGGTGAGCAGCTCCGTGGTCCACGCGCTGCCCAGGGCCCCCGCGACGCGTCGGCGGGCCGTGCCCACGTCGAGGCCGGGCAGGGGCTCGACGTCCTGGGGCAGCAGCGAGACCGCGTCGCCGCCGGTGACGACCTTGCCCAGCAGGGCGAGCCGCACGACCTCGGGCGTGAGGGCGGCACGGGCGAGACGCGAGCCGGTGAGCAGCACCCGGCGGGCGGACTCGACCGCCGCCGGAGCCACCACGACCGGCGCACCGTCGGACAGCCCGGCGTTGGAGAGGGTGACGTCATCCAGGGTCGCCTGACCGGCCGGCCCGTCGGTCGGGGCGACGAGCGCCGTCGTCACGCGGGCTCCGGTGAGGGTCACGGCCTCCCACGAGCGCAGGCCCAGCGCGTCGATGACCTCGGGATGCAGCCGGACGACGCCACGCCTGGCGTCCGTGGCGGACGCGGCGAGCCGGGCGACGAGAGTGATCGAGGGGGCGCTCACGAGCTGAACGCTAGCGCCCCCGCACGCCACGAAATCGTGGAGCCGTAGTGCTGTCCCTGCGGTTCCTGGACAGCACTACGGCTCCCATCTGCCGGCGCTCAGCGGCGGCGGACTCTGCGGAGGCCCAGACGCAGTCTGTTGCGCGGCACCTGCGCCGGGCCGGGTGCCCGGCCGTTCGGCGTCCGGCGCTGCATCGCCGCGGCAGGGTCGTCACCGAAGCGGCGCACGGCACGGGCGACGGCGCTGGCGCGGCCCGCCACCCGGCGGCGCAGCGGGGAGCGCAGCCCGAGCCTGCGTGCGGAGCGCGCCGCCCGTGCGACGGCGCGGCGCTCCCGCACCGGCACGCCCCAGGCCTCCGGATGCAGGGTGAGCCATCGGTGCAGGTAGCCGCTGTAGGGAATCAACCCCAGGTACAGCACAGCGACGATCGCCAGCCCGAGGAACGGTGCCGTGATCAGCAACGCGGCGGCGATGCCGACCAGCACCAGCAGCGGAGCGATGTACTTCTGCGGCACCCGCACGGTCTTGAACGACAGTGTCGGCAGCCTGCTCACCATCAGCGCGGCCACGGCCATCGCCCACAGCCCCACGAGCAGTGGAGCCGACCACCACCCGGGCCCGAAGTGCAGGGTGAGGTAGAGCGGAAGGCCGGCCGACAGCGCCGCCGCGGGAGCCGGCACGCCGACGAAGAACTCCTTGGTGAAGGGGTACTCGTCCTCGACGTCGATGAGGGTGTTGAACCGGGCCAGTCGCAGGGCCATGCAGACGGCGAAGACCAGCGCGACGATCCAGCCGAACCGGCTGCCCTCCAGCGCCCAGATGTAGAGCACCAGCGCCGGCGCGACGCCGAACGACACCAGGTCGGCCAACGAGTCGAGCTCGGCACCGATCCGGGTGCTGGCGTCGAGCAACCGGGCCAGCCTGCCGTCGAGCGCGTCGCACAGGGCGGCGGCGCCGACCGCGGCGGTGCACAGCTCGAACCGGCCGCTCAGCGCGAAGTACACCGCCGAGAGCCCGGCGCAGAGGGCGAGGACCGTGACGGCGTTCGGGAGCAGCCGGATACCGGCGTTGTAGGCGGGGGCGGGCATCAGGACCCCCCGGTGGGGAGCTCGGCCAGCACGGTCTCGCCGCCGATCGTGCGCTGTCCGACGGCCACGGTGACCCGCGAGCCCGGGGGCAGGTAGACATCGACGCGCGAGCCGAAGCGGATGAGGCCGTAGGTCTCGCCCGCTGCCACCTCGTTGCCGGGACGGACGTCGCACACGATCCGGCGTGCGAGCAGCCCTGCGATCTGGACCACCCCGAGCCGGACGCCCGCTGTGGTCTCCAGCAGCAATGCGTTGCGCTCGTTGTCCTCGCTGGCCTTGTCGAGATCGGCGGACAGGAATCGCCCCGGCCGGTACTCGACGGCGAGCACGCGCCCGTCGGCCGGGATCCGCTGCACGTGCACGTCGAGCACGGACAGGAAGACGCTGACGCGGGGAGCCGCAACGCGCGGCAGGTCCAGCTCCGGCGGCGGCAGCACGTCGGAGACGGTGGCCACGGTTCCGTCGGCGGCGGCGAGCGCAACGCCGTCGAGCGGTGGCCTGACCCGCCGCGGATTACGGAAGAAGGCGGCGGTGGCGCCGGTGGCGAGTGCTCCCGCCACGGCGCCGCGGCCGGTCACGGCATGCACCAGTGCTGCGGCAACCGCCACGCCCGCCACCAGCGGGCGGCCTCCGGGATGCATGGGGGGCACGGCGGCCCGGATCAGCCCGGCGACGTGCGGCAACGACAGTCCTGCAGGGGACGACGCAGAGGGGGAGGCCCCGGGATGGGCCCCGGTTCGGTCGGGCATGGGGGCTGGTCGGCTCCTCCGGATGGTGACACGCGACGGTCGCTGCGGCGGCTACGGTACGCGAAGGCGGTTCGTCACCGTGTGCCACACTGCCGTCACCGGAGTGAGGTTCGGCGGAAAGCAAAGGGCCGGGGCCGTCATCCCCCGAGACGACGACCCCGGCCGTGGAACCGCTCGTCCGCTCCCCAGCGACGGGCGGTAGGTCTTTGCGAAGCGACCCCGGTCTCCCCGGGTCGTTCTCCAAGTATCCCCGAGTACCCAATCGATCGTCCAGATCACAGCCCCTTAAAGCCTGTGATGTGCACCGATCGGCCGAACACCCAATCAGTAAGACGTCGTGGCGGCGGAAATTGTTGCCTCTCTAGTGCGTGACCTGCGTCACATTCTACGCACTGGATCAGGGCTCGAGCAACCACAGCTCCACAGCGGCGCCCGCGGCGAGTTCCGTCACGTCCTCCGGTACGACCACCAGACAGTCCGCCCTGGCCAACGAGCCGAGCATGTGCGAGGCCGAGGTTCCGACCTCCTGCACGGTGCCGTCGACCGCATCGAGAAGGCCCCGGCGGAACTGCCGGCGGCCCGCCGGAGACCGCCAGTGCTCACTCAGCGTGGCCGTCACGAGGGGCCGTTCGGGGTGCGGATGCCCGAACGAGGCACGCAGCGCGGCACGGACGAACACCTCGAACGACACGTGTGTGCTGACCGGGTTGCCCGGCAACGTCACCACGCAGACCCCGCCCAGCTCGGCGACGCGGCCCGCACCCTGCGGCCCACCCGGCTGCATCGCCACCCTGCCGAACTCGACGCCCCGCCCCGTGAACGCGTCGCGCACCACCTCATAGGCCCCGGCGCTCACACCGCCCGAGGTCAGCACCAGATCGACCTGCCCGGTATCCAGCCGCTGCCGGAGCCGGTCGAGGAATTGCTCGACGTCGTCGGGCACAAACCGCAACAGCTCCGCCTGCCCACCCGCGTCCTCGACCGCGGCGGCCAGCATCGGCCCGTTCGATTCGTATATCTGCCCCTGTTGCAGTTCCGTGCCAGGGGCCACCAACTCGGAACCGGTGGACAGCACGAGCACTCTGGGACGCCGGCGCACCGACACCGTCGCGCAGCCCACAGCGGCCGCCACCCCGATCTGCGCCGGACCGAGCACCGTGCCGGCCCGAAGGACGACATCGCCCGCCCGCACGTCCTCGCCGACGTAACGGACGTGAGCGCCCGGCTCGGGCACCGCGGTCACCCGCACCGTGCGGGTGCCGCCGTCGGTCTCCTCCACGGGCACCACGGCATCAGCACCGACAGGAAGCGCCGCCCCTGTCATGATTCGGTGCGCCGTGCCGGGCTCGAGAGGCGGGACGTCGAGCCGTCCGGCCGGGATGTCGGCGCCCACCGGCAGCTCCACCGGTTCGCCGTCGCCGTTGCCGAGCAGTTCCGCGGCGCGCACCGCGTACCCGTCCATCGCGGAGTTGTCGAAGGAAGGCAGCGACACGGCGGCCGCGACGTCGGATGCGAGCACCCGGCCCCTGGCCTGCGCGATCGGGACATCCTCCGCCGGCATCGGCGGCAGCAGCGCAGCAACGGCCGCGCGATGCTCTTCTACGGTCCTCCGGAAGCTCGCCACAGAAGCATCCTGCCCGACCGCACCACCGATTCTCGTGAGGGCGCATGGACCGGTTTTTGGGTAGCGTCGAGTCCATAGATCGGCGAGGAACATGGAGGTGCCGTGGCTCAGGGCACGGTCAAGTGGTTCAACGCGGAGAAGGGCTTCGGCTTCATCGCCACTGACGGTGGGCCGGACGTCTTCGTCCACTACAGCGCGATCCAGGCGGACGGTTTCCGGACGCTGGACGAGGGTGACCGCGTGGAGTTCGAGACGACGGCGGGTCGGGACGGGCGCAGTCAGGCCGACGCAGTACGTCGTATCTGAGGCGCGCCGCAGGCACGGTGGCGTCAGCGGGGGGATCGGTCGAACCGGTCCCCCCGACTCATTCCGGCACCTCCGAGCACGTTCGGGCGACGTTGCACTCGACAGGTGTGAGTGCTAGAACCGGACTGGCACTCGACACGGTAGAGTGCCAGATGTCGAGCGGGTGAGACCGGCGCAGGGTTGTCGGTCGTCCGTCGCGGGCGCCGGGCTCGACGCGAGACTTTCGTGTCATCCCAATCGGAGGACAACACCCCCATGGCGAAGATGATCGCTTTCG
>DASYES010000660.1:0-2450 GCA_036498885.1 Pseudonocardia sp. | reverse complement strand
GTCGACATCGTCGAATATCGGTACGGAAAATTTCCAGTGCGGCACTTTCATGTGGCGAATTCCAGTCCCCGAAGCACGTCGCGTACGTTCGTTGTGGCTAGTTGGGATCGAATGATCGTGCAGCACAGCAGAATGGGTGGTTCGGTGGGTCGACACAGCAAGATCAGAACGCGCCGACGGGTCGGTTCGGCACGGGCGGCGACGCTCGCGGGAGCACTCGGCGCCGGGTTGCTGGGAACATTCCTCGGGCCGCTGACCGGACCGGTCGCTGCCAACGCGGCTACCCCGGTTCGCTCCCCGACAGCTCCCCCTGCCACCACTCCGTCCAGTGACACCTCGCAGCTGGTGCCGGGAACCCCGTGCACCGCGACGGCTAAGGCGTGCATCGATCTCGCCCACAATGAAGCCTGGCTCGTGAAAGACGGACAAGCCGTGCGCGGTCCGGTGCGGATCAACCAGGGTCGCGCGGGTGAGAACACCCCCACTGGCACCTTCGATGTGCAGTGGAAGGACCTGAACCACCGCAGCAAGGAGTTCAACAACGCGCCGATGAAGTACTCGGTCTTCTTCGCCCCCGGCGGGATCGCCTTTCATCAGGGCAACGTGCACAAGAAGTCGGCCGGTTGCGTGCACCTCTCGGCCACCAATGCGGCGGCCTGGTACAGCTACCTGCACGTCGGCGACCAGGTCCAGGTCCACTGACAGAGACCAGGCTCACCCGCATGGCGATCGTCGACCTGGCGCAGCCCGTCCGTGCGGGGATGCAGGTCTACCCCGACGATGCGAGGCGACCCGGTCCGCAAGCGCCTCGTTTCGCCTAGGGTCGCGATCATGCGCGAGGACGACCGCACCGGGCCGCTGATGCCCGACCTCAGCTATCTCCGTTCGCTCAATGCCAGAACGGAGCGCGCCGTGCGGGACGCAGAGCCCATCGGCTCCGCCCACGAGGGCGCGCCCGCCGAGGTGCGGACCGCCGTCCAGGACGCCGCCCGCCGCAACGACGACGAGCTCGTCGAGCTCAGCCACGACCTGCACGCCCACCCGGAGGAGAGCTTCACCGAGCACCGCTCGGTGCGAGCAGTGGCCCAGCTGCTGGAGCGGCACGGGCACGACGCGCAGATCGGCGTCGGTGGGCTGGAGACGTCGCTCGTCGCGAGCGTCGGCACCGGCGGGCCGCATGTCGCGGTGCTCGCCGAGTACGACGCGCTGCCCGGCGTCGGCCATGCCTGCGGCCACAACATCATCTGCGCCACGGCCGTCGGTGCGTACCTCGCGGCCGCACAGGTGCACGACCGCGTGGGCGGACGAATCTCGCTGATCGGCACGCCCGCCGAGGAGGGTGGCGGCGGCAAGGAGACGATGGCACGAGCCGGTGTCTTCGACGACGTCGACGCCGTGGTCATGCTGCACCCGTTCTCCCACGACATCGCCATGCACCCGTTCCTGGGTCGCCGGCAGGTCGAGATGGTGTTCCACGGCGTTGCCGCACACGCATCGGCGCAGCCGTTCATGGGCCGCAACGCACTCGACGCGGCCGTCGCCGCGTACCAGGGCATCGCCGCACTGCGTCAGCACCTGCCCAGCACCGACCGGGTGCACGGCATCTTCACCGACGGAGGAGCCCGGCCCAACATCGTGCCGGCGCAAGCCGCGCTGCTGTTCTACCTGCGCTCCGCGGCACCCGAGACGCTGCGCGACCTCGCCGCGCGCGTCGCCCAGGTCGCCCAGGGCGCGGCGGCGATGACCGGCTGCGGCGTCGAGCTGCACTGGGACCCGCTTCCCGCGTACCTGCCGATCCGCTTCAACCAGGCATTGAGCGCCCGCTGGGCCGTCAACCAGGAACCAGCGGGGCGCCGCGCGCTCCCCACCGGCGTGGTGCCCGAGTTCCTCACCGGCTCCACCGACCTGGGCAACCTCAGCTACCGCATGCCCGCCATCCACCCCATGATCGCGGTGTCGGAGCCGACCGTCGCGCTGCACACCTCCGAGTTCGAGACGGCGTCCGGCGGTCCCGCCGGCGACCGGGCCGTGCGCGACGGGGCGGTGGGGCTCGCCCTCACCGCCGTCGACTACCTGGCCGACGCCGAGCTGCGCGAGGCAGTGCACGCGGAGTTCGCGGCCGCCGGCGGCCCGCTCGACGTCCCTGCTTACTTCGACTGACCGGCCACCGGCGTCGCCGCTGAGCCCGAGCCGCGCCGCGATCCATGGATTGGCTGAGGTTGCGTGTCCCGACCGGCCGGGACATCGGGGCCTGGTCCGGGACGCTCAGCGCAGCGCCGAGCGCGCCGTGGCCGCTCCGGCAGGCCAGGTGTAGGAGGCGAACCAGACCACGGCCTGCTCGTCGCGTACGGGCAGCGCAGGGTAGTCGTTGACGTACGGCGCGGTGCGGGCGAGCACCGGCGTGACCCCGAGCAGACGCTCCACAGTGGCGGTGTCGGGCTCGGCGGCGC
>DASYES010000659.1:0-3416 GCA_036498885.1 Pseudonocardia sp. | reverse complement strand
AGGAGGGTCCTTCGAGATCGGCGACATGCCCCGACAGTAGGCGTGAGATGCAAGCTTGTATCTATGACGTGAGTCTATGACCTGCATCTCCGGGCCCGGCTCATACCCGCTACCGACGGGCGGATGCCGGGGTCAGGTCAGAAGTCGGCCAGCAGCCGGGCGCGGCGCGACTCGATCCCCGGCCGGCGCGCGTCACCCGGTGCCAGACGTTCCACGAGCCGGTCGTGCGCCTCGATGTCGCCGCGGCCGAGCGGGTGCGCCGCGAACTCCGCGAGCAGATCGACGTCGTCGGCGTCGAGCACCGCGCGGCGCATGGATACCTCGAGCTCGTCGCGCAGATCCCGGATCTCCGGGGCGTCCGACCGTGGCAGCAACGGCCCCGGGCACGACCGGAGAGCCTCGGTGGCCCGACCTGCGCGCAGTGCGCGCCGTACCGCTGCGAAGTCGGCGTCGACGGTGGCGTCGAGCCGGTAGGGCCGGGTGCGCAGGACGTCGGAGCCGATGAGTGTGCGCAGCCGAAGGATCTCCCCGCGGACAGTGGTGGGGTTTCCGTCGTCGCCGTAGAGCAGCAGCGCGAGCCGCTCGGCGGTGAGCCCGTCGGGGTACAGGGTCAGCGCGGTGAGCAGCTCGGCGGGCCGCAGCGTGAGCGGGATCGGCTTGCCGTTCAGCAGCATGCGGGGTGAGCCGTGCCCCAGGAATCGCAGTGCGAGGGCGCTGCGGCTCGCCCGGGCGGCCGTCGGACGCGGAGCGCGCAGGAGGTAGCCCTCGGCCAGCGGCTCGACCATCATCTCGCGGCCGTCGTCGAGCAGGATCCGGTCGGCGCCCGGCGGGAGCGTGACGCGCTCGGGCCACATGCCGTACGGCTCGCCCGCCACGATCCGGCCGGTCGAGGTGACCAGGGCGCCGGCCCCGCCGCGCAGGCTCGTCAGGTGCGGCATGTTGCGCACGCGCAGGCGTTCGTCGGCGATGGCCAGGCGCACACGCAGCTGGTTCTCGGCGAGCTGGGCGGTGGCCGACACGAGCTGCACCATCGCCGGGTGCACGGTGTGCAGCGGACCGCTGATGTCGATCGCACCGAGGATGTCGCCGGTGTCGGGGTCGTGCACGGGGGCCGCGGCACAGGTCCAGGTGTGGTACGCGCGGACGAGGTGCTCCGCCGAGTGGATCTGCACGGGCGCGTCGACGGCGAGCGTGGTGCCCATCGCGTTGGTGCCGATCGCGTCCTCGGTCCAGCGCGTGCCCGGTGTGAGACCCACCTCGTCGGCCGAGTGCAACAACCTGGCCGCACCCTCCCGCCACAGGATGGTGCCGTCGGCGTCGGTGACGAGCATGACGTGCATGGCCTCGTCGGCGATGCTCACGAGGGTGCTGTGCAGCAGCGGCATGACCTCGCCCAGCGGATGTGCTGCGCGCAGGTCGGGCAGGTCGGCGTCGCCGACCACCACGGGGGGCGTGCGGCGGTCGGGGTCGACCTGCGCAGCCAGGCTACGTCGCCATGACTCCGACACGAGCGAGCGCGCGGGAACCGGGCCGGACCCGCCCCCCAGCACGGCATCGAAGACCTTGTGAAGCAGGCGGGCGTGCTCGGCGGCGTCATGCACATCATGAGTCGTCATCAGAACTCCGAGCATCATCGCCCCAGGACCGGCTCATCATCACGCAGTGATCCGGATGGAGCAACACAGGCCCGTTGCGGGTGCAACGTCCAGGCAACGTGTGCGCTCATAACGTCGCATGACCATCGACGACGAGGGCAGGGAGGTATCCCGTGACGACGGACGCCGCACTCGACATCCGCCCCGCCGTGCTCGAACCCGCGGCGGGACACTCACCCGCGCCTCGGCGGACGGCGCGCATCCTTGTCGTGGACGGCGAGGGGATCGTGCGGTTCGGCCTGCGCCAGCTGTTCGCCGCCGACCCGCACCTCGCGGTGATCGGCGAGGCCGCCACGCCGCGCGACGCGCTCGTGGTCGCCGACCGCTGCCCGCCCGACCTCGTGATCCTCGATCTCGACCTCGGCCGAGGTGGCGCCGCGGGCGTGGAGCTCGCCCGGATGCTGCTCGAGCGCCACCGGGGTGTACGGATCCTGGTGCTGACCGGCTGCCGTGATCGCGAGATCATGCTGGGGGCGGTACGGCTCGGGGTGCACGGGTACGTGCGCAAGGGCGCCGACACCAACGACATCCTCCGTGCCGTGCACACGCTGCTGCGCGGCGAGAGCGTGTTCGATTCCGGGGGGCACAGCGGATCGGTCTCCCCGGACGTCCCGCGTGACGACCGGCCGCCGGCCCGCGCATTCGGCAGCGCGATGCTGACCGAGCGGGAGAACCAGGTGCTCCGGCTGCTGGCGATGGGCATGTCCAACCGTGAGATCGGGCGCACGCTGGTGATCAGCGAGGCCACGGTCAAGTTCCACGTGCGCAACCTGCGGGACAAGCTCGACGTGCGCCGCCGCACGGAGATCGTCTACACGGCCACCCGCCAGGGCATGGTGTAGCGCTCGGCGACACCGCAGCCCGCACCGTGTTGTCCACCATGGGCTGTGTCCGTTTACGATGCTGTACGTGAACGCAGCTGCGCGGGGTTCCTGGGAGCCGATCGTCGGTGCGATCGGGCCCAAGCTCCGTGAAGCCCGTCAGCAGCTCGGCCTGTCGCTGCAGCAGCTCGCGGCGCGAGCCGAGGTGTCCGCCGCGGCCATCCACAAGGTCGAGCGCGGCGACATGGTGCCCACGATCACCACACTGCTCAAGCTCGCGGCCGCTGTCGGGCGGCCCATCGGGCACTTCGTCGACGACGGTGCACCGCCGGCCCCGGTCGCCACGCTGATCAAGGCCGACGAGCGCCCGGCGGCTCCGCCGGAATGGGCGCCGGCGGCCGACGGGGTCGACGCGACAGCCATCGCCCTGCCGACGGCTCGTCTGCCCGCGAGCGGGGTTATCGCCGAGGTCGATCCCGGGGGCGGCAGCGGCGACAACAGGCCACAGCGCCCGGGGGAGGAGGTGCTGTTCGTGCTCGACGGCACGTTGCAGGTCGAGGTGGCGGGAGAGCGGTATCGGCTGCGCACCGGCGACGCGCTGCACTACCCCACCGACCGCCCGCACCGCTGGCACAACGCCGAGGCGCTCCCGGCCCGCGCCGTCTGGTTCTCGGTGCGGTCGTGACGAGCGCACCGGAGACCGCATCCCTCGCCGAGATCGTCGACGCCGTGCTCAACCACCCGGGGCTGCGGGCGAAGGCCGAGATCGGGCTCGTTGCCGAGGCCCTCGGCGCGGAGGTGACGGGCGACGCCGACTGGCTGGGGGGTCCCGGCGACGACGGCGCCGTGGTCGACGCGGGCGGCTCTCGCGTGGTGGCCTGTGGCGAGGCGATCTTTCCCCCGTTCGTCGCTGCGGATCCGCACGGCGCCGGGTTCGCCG
>DASYES010000658.1:0-13275 GCA_036498885.1 Pseudonocardia sp. | reverse complement strand
CGCGCGAGTCGCCCCTTCTCGCGCGCGAGTCGCCCCTTCCCCGCCGACGAGTCGCCCATTCTCAGTCCGCGAGTCGCCCTTCCCCCGCGCGAGTTGCCCACACTGGTCGACGTATCGCCCGGGTGTTTGCGCGAGCCGCCTGAATTCGCCCGGTGCGTCGCCCGATGTCCGAGCGCGAGTCGTCCCGCTCGCCCATTCTCCGTGCGGCGAGCCGCCCTCTCGCTACGCGCTTCGCCCGGTCCGCTCCCCGCGCGAGTCGCCCCGAACCTCGTGGCGAGTCGACCGAGTTCGGAGGCCCGTCTCCGCCGAGATCAGAAGCAGCCGAGCCGGCTGAAGACCCTTGCTCAGCGGCGCCGATGCACCGACACCGCGTAGTTCCCACCCGCGTAGGGCTCCCGGTCCCACGTCGCGAACCGCTCGTCCAGTTCCAGGTCCGATGCCTCGCACCAACCGTCGTAGTCGGCGAGCGTCGGCCATCCCTCCTGGAGCTGGAAGCCCGCGACGAGCCGTCCACCCGTCCTCAGGTGCTGGGCGCACGCGCGTACCGCGTCCGCATGGCCACCGGCCGCGACGTACGGAATGACGTTGCCGGCCAGCGCGACCACGTCGAACCGCTCCGCTCGTGCCAACGCGCCGAGGTCACTCGCCACCCATTCCAGATCGGGCGCCTTGGCCCGTGCGGCGGCGATCATGTCCTCGTCGACGTCCACACCCAGCACCCTGATCCCGCGACGCGCGAGCTCGATTCCGACGCGCCCCGTGCCGCAGCCCCCGTCCAGTACGGATGCCGGCCGGAAGGACGTGATCAGGTCGGCCTCACCGTGCGGGTTCTCCCCGGCAGCGGCCATCTGTTGCCAGCGTTCGTCGTAGCGGTCGAGATCGACCTGCTGACGCCATTGGTCCCAGTCCTCGGGGAGTTGGCTCACCTTTTCCAGCCTACGACGGTCCGCCGCGTCCATCCCGAGGGACAATCGACCATCGTGAGCGTTCACGAGTCCGTGCTCGACGCCGTCGGTGACACTCCTCTGTTCCGGCTCAACCGGATCACCGAGGGGCTCCCGGCCGCTGTCTACGTCAAGGTCGAGTTCGCCAACCCCGGCGGCAGCGTCAAGGACCGGGCTGCGCTGGCCATGGTCCGCGAGGCCGAGCGCCTCGGCGACCTACGGCCCGGGGGCGTGATCGTCGAGGGGACGTCGGGCAATACCGGTGTCGGGCTCGCCATGGTGGCCGCCCAACGCGGGTATCGGACGATCGTGGTGGTTCCCGACACGATCGCGCGGGAGAAGGTGTCGCTGCTGCGGGCGTACGGCGCGCAGGTCGTCCAGACCCCGGGAAGGGTGCGGCGCGATCACCCCGACCACGTCGCCAACATGGCCCGGCGCATCGCCGACGAGACGCCCGGTGGGTGGCACGCCAACCAGTACGACAACCCGGCCAACCCGCGGATCCACGAGTTGACCACCGGCCCGGAGATCTGGGAGCAGACCGGGGGGCGAGTCACGCACCTCGTGGCGGGCGTCGGCACCGGCGGCACGATCAGCGGCACCGGGCGCTACCTCAAGCAGCACGGGGTCACCGTGATCGGCGCTGACCCTGCCACCTCGGCGTATTCCGGCGGCGACGGTAGCCCGTACTTCGTGGAGAGCATCGGGCACTACCTGCACCCGGCCACACCGGTGGACGTGTGGCCCACCGCCTACGACCAGGGCGTGCTCGACGGCTTCGAGCGCATCCCCGACCGGGAGTCGTTGCTGGTGGCGCGCAGGCTCGCGCGCGAGGAGGGGCTGCTCGTCGGCGGCTCGGCCGGCACGGCGGTGGCCGCGGCGCTCCGGGTGGCAGCGGGGCTGGGACCCGAGCACCTGGTCGTCGCTGTCCTGCCCGACTCCGGACGTAACTACCTGTCCAAGTACTTCGACGACGACTGGATGACGCGCCTGGGGTTCCTCGACGCCCCGCAGGGTCCGTTCGTGCGCGACGTCGTGCCGCAGCGGGGCCTGGCCGTCGCCCACGCAGGACACACCGTCGCTGCCGTCCTCGATGCGCACACCGAGGGGCTCGTGGCCGTTGTCGTTGCGCGCGAGTCCGACGCGCCGACGCGCTCTGCACCAGAGGTGCTCGGTGTGGTCGAGCCCGCCCGCCTGCGCGCGTTCGTGGCCGCCGACCCCGGCCGCGCCGGTGACGACGTGGCCGCGCACGCAGGACCGGCACCCGCCGCGGTGGGGGCCGGCGAGAACCTCGCGGAGGCGAGGGCCCGGCTGGACGGTGACGGTCCGGTACTGGTGCTCGTCGACGGCCGGGCGATCACCCTGGTCCCGCGGGGCGTGCTGGAACAAGCGTCCGCATCAGTTGGTTGATCCCGACATGAAGGTGGAGATCTGGTCGGACGTCGTCTGTCCGTGGTGTGCGATCGGTAAGCGCCGATTCGAGAAGGCTCTCGCGCAGTTTGCGCACCGTGACGAGGTTGAGGTCACCTGGCGGAGCTTCGAGCTCGACCCGAGCGCACCCCAGGAGCGCGAGGGCGACCTGGCCGAGCACCTGGCGTCGAAGTACGGCGTCTCGCGGGAGCAGGCCGACGGGATGCACCGCCAGATGACGGAGACCGCCGCGGTGGACGGCTGGGAGTTCCATTTCGAGCACGCCCGCGGCGGCAACACCTTCGACGCCCACCGGCTGATCCACCTCGGCGCGGAGCGCGGCATCCAGGACGCCGTGAAGGAACGGCTGCTCCGCGCCTACCTCACCGAGGGTGAGCGCATCGGCGACCCGGAGACGCTGGTGCGGATCGGCGCCGAGGCCGGATTGGACGCCGACGAGGCCCGGGAGGTCCTCGCGTCCGACCGCTTCGCCGACGAGGTGCGCGCCGACGAGCGTCAGGCCCAGGCGTTCGGCATCAACGGGGTGCCGTTCTTCGTTATCGACCGGGCGTACGGGGTGTCCGGCGCCCAGCCGGCCGAGACGCTGCTCGAGGTGCTGGACACGGCCTGGGCGAAGAGCCACCCGCTGCAGGTGCTCACGCCGAGCGGCGGCACCGACGGTGGCGCCTGCGCCGACGGTTCCTGCACGGTCTGAACCCGACGACGCACGCACAACGCGCGACTCGCGCGCGCTGAATGGGCGCCTCGCGCGGGAAATCGGCGACTCGCTCGACCGGGACGGGGCGACTCCCCGCATCCCGCTCGGGCGCGACTGCGCACAACAGATCGGGCGAATCAACTGCGTAGGGCGACTCGCGCATCCCTGTCGGGCGACCCGACACAGGACTTGGCAACTCACTCGCGTAGAACGGGCGACTCGCGCATCCGCGTCACGCCACCCCGCACCCGAAACGGGCAACTCAGCCACGTGAAACGGGCGACTCGCGGGCGGGGAACGGGCGACTCGCGGGGGGCCCGCGAGTCGCCCGGTTTGCGTCGGTCAGGTGCAGACCGCTCCCTGCGCAGCCGAGCCGACGAGCTTGGCGTACTTGCCGAGAACCCCTGTGCGCAGCGTGGGCTCCGGGGGCGACAACGCCTCCCGGCGACGGGCGAGTTCGGCGTCATCCACCAGCAGGTCCAGGGTGCGCTTCTGCATGTCGAGCACGACCGTGTCGCCGTCCTGGACCAGAGCGATCGGGCCGCCGTCGGTGGCCTCCGGCGCCACGTGCCCCACGCAGAGCCCGGTGGTGGCGCCGGAGAACCTGCCGTCGGTGAGCAGCAGGACGTCCTTGCCCAGGCCTGCCCCCTTGATCGCGCCGGTGACGGCCAGCATCTCCCTCATGCCCGGGCCCCCGCGCGGGCCTTCGTAGCGGATCACGACGACGTCGCCGGGCTGCAGCGTGCCGTCCTCGACGGCCGTCATCGCGCCCTGCTCCCCGTCGAACACCCGGGCCGTGCCCTCGAAGCGCGACGAGTCGAAGCCCGCGCTCTTCACCACGGCTCCCTCCGGGGCGAGCGAGCCGCGCAGGATCGTGATGCCGCCGGTGGGATGGATGGGGTTGTCGAGTGCCCGCAGGATGGTGCCGTCGAGGTCGGGCGGGTCGATCGCGGCGAGGTTCTCGGCAAGGGTGGCGCCGGTGACGGTGAGCGCGTCGCCGTGCAGCAGCCCCGCCTCCAGCAGCGCCTTCATCACCACCGGCACGCCGCCGACCTGGTCGACCGTGGACATGACGTGCGCCCCGAACGGTTTGACGTCGGCCAGGTGCGGCACGCGGTCGCCGATCCGGTTGAAGTCGTCGAGCTCCAGCGGAACGCCCGCCTCGTGCGCGATCGCGAGCAGGTGCAGCACCGCGTTCGTGGAGCCGCCGAAAGCCATCACCACGGCGATCGCGTTCTCGAAGGCTTCACGGGTGAGGATCTGCCGAGCGGTGATCCCTTTCTCGATCATCCCGACCACGGCCTCACCGGACGCGCGAGCGATGCCGTCGCGGCGGCGGTCGACGGCGGGCGGGCTGGCCGAACCCGGCAGGGCCATACCGAGCGCCTCTGCTGCCGACGCCATGGTGTTGGCCGTGTACATGCCGCCGCATGCGCCCTCGCCAGGGCAGATCGCGCGCTCGATCGCGTCGACCTCCTCGCGGGAGATCAGGCCGCGGGCGCACGCGCCGACCGCCTCGAACGCGTCAGCGATGTTGACCTCACGGCCGTTCACGTGGCCCGGCAGGATCGAGCCCGCGTAGACGAACACGGCGGCGAGGTCCAGCCGCGCGGCCGCCATCAGCATCCCGGGGAGGCTCTTGTCGCACCCGGCGAGCAGCACCGTGCCGTCGAGCCGCTCGGCCTGGACGACGGTCTCGACGGAGTCGGCGATGATCTCCCGGCTCACGAGCGACCAGTGCATGCCGATGTGCCCCATCGAGATGCCGTCGGACACGGAGATCGTGCCGAACTCCATCGGGAAGCCGCCCGCCCGGTGCACACCCTCCTTCGAGGCGACGCCGAGGCGCTGCAGCGAGAGATTGCAGGGCGTGATCTCGTTCCAGCTCGAGGCGATGCCGATCTGCGGCTTGGCGAAGTCCTCGTCGCGCATACCGACGGCCCGCAGCATCCCGCGTGCGGCCGCGCGCTCCAGCCCCTGCGTGACATCGCGGCTACGCGGCTGGAGATCGGACGTCTGGGTCATCGGTTGGTCCTCCCGTGCGGTGGTGGTGGCCCTCCCGCCGTCATCCTCGCCCCACCGGCCCGCCGCTCGCACCGGCGGCCCCCTCGTTCCCCTCACGTCCGACCAGCAGAACGATCACCCCGGCCAACACCATGAACGCGGCCACGACGAACATGCCCGCGCGGAAGCTCCCTGTGAGGTCCTGCAGCCAGCCGGTGAGGTACGGGCCGACGAAGCCGCTCAGGTTCCCGAACGAGTTGATCAGTGCGATCCCGGCCGCCGCACCGACGCCGGTGAGGAACGCGCTCGGGAGCTGCCAGATCACCGGGATCGCCGAGTAGACGCCCACCGCGCACAGCGTCATCGCGGCCATCACGAGGTAGGGCGAGTCGAGGTACAGCGCGACCGCGACGCCCGCCGCCCCGAGGAAAGCGGGCACAGCGACGTGCAGCCGCCGCTCGCCGGTGCGGTCGGAGTGCCGGGCGTTCAGCACCATGACCACCGACGCGACGACGTACGGCACGGCCGTGATCAGCCCGATCTCGACGAGCGAGAATCGCACGCCGAACTGTTCCTGCAGGTCCGACACGACCTGCGGGAGGAAGAAGGCGAGCACGTAGAGCCCGAACACGACCCCGAAGTAGATGACCGAGAGCGCGACGACCCGCCGGTCCCGCAGGCCGGCGAGCAGTCCCGTCTCCTGCGGCACCTGGGCGGCGTCCTCGTCGGCGATCCGCCGCTCCAGTGCCTGCTGCTCGCCGCCGGAGAGCCAGCGGGCCCTGGTCGGGCGGTCCGGCAGCAGCGCGAGGACCAGCACGCCCATGACAAGCGCCGGGATGCCCTCGACGAAGAACATGAACCGCCACCCCGCGTCGAACCCGAGCAGCCCGTCACCGTTCTGGATGAGCAGTGTGGAGATCGGCGCCCCGAGCACCGACGACAACGGGACGGCCAGGAAGAACAGCGCGACGACCTTCGCCCGCTGCGCCCGCGGGAACCAGTACGTCAGGTACAGGATGATGCCCGGGAAGAAGCCCGCCTCCGCGATGCCGAGCAGGAACCGCACGATGTAGAAGCTGATCTCGCCCTGCACGAACGCCGTGGCCGACGCGACCACGCCCCACGTGATCATTATTCGGGCGATCCAGATGCGGGCGCCGACGCGGTGCAGGATGACGTTGCTGGGCACCTCGAAGAAGAAGTAGCCGATGAAGAACAGCCCGGCGCCGAGGCCGTACGCGGCCGCGGAGAGCCCGAGGTCGGGGTTCATCTTCAGCGCGGCGAACCCGACGTTCACGCGGTCCACGTAGTTCAGCAGGTAGCACAGGCCGAGGAACGGCAGGAGCCGCCACATGGCCTTGCGCACCGCCCCCTCGACCACCAGGTCCGGTGCGGCGTCCACTTCGGCCATTTCTCCCCCTCGAGCTCGCGAAGGTCAACTCCTACATCGGCCACCGGGAAACGACAACCGATGGGCGCGAGCGGGCGGCCGGCTCAGCTCGGGACGGAACTCCCGTAGAGGTGCTCCGGGTTGCCGACGAGCACGGCCTGCCAGGCCTGCTCGTCCGCGCACCAGCGCCACAGCCGGTCGAGGGCCGCCCGGTCGTCCACCTCACGGAAAGGTTCGACGGCGAGCGGATCCCGCCGGTCTCGCCCGTCGGTGTGCGGCCAGTCCGACGCCCACACGGTACGGCCGGGGGCGGCTGCCAGCAGGGCGCGCGCGACTGCGGCCGCATCGGGGCCGTCGGGGCTGTCGGCGGCACGTTCGGGGGCGGACAGCTTGATCCAGACGTGCGCCTCCTGCAGGAGCTCGCACATCCCGTCGAGCGTCCGGCCGGGCCCCGGGAGCAACCCGATGTGGTCGATGACGACCGGAACCGGCATCCCTGCGATGGTCGCAGCGGCCTCGAGCAGCGTCTCCGCGCCGGCGAACACCTGCACGTGCCAACCCAGCGGTGCAACGTGCTCACCGGCAGCGGGCAGCAGGTCGCTGATCGGCCGGCCGTCACCCCGGCTGTGCAGGTTGACCCGGATCCCGCGGACACCGGCCCGGTGCAGGTCACGCAGGTCGGCTTCCGTGGTTCCGGGCTCGATCACGGCCACCCCGCGAGCGCGGGGCCCGAGCTGGGAGAGGGCGTCGACCAAGCACGAGTTGTCCGACCCGTAGGGGCTGGGCTGGACCAGCACGACGTTGTCGATGCCGAGGGCGGCCAGCTGGGTGCGCAGCTGTGTCACGCCCGCCGCACCCGGCGTGTACGCACGGTCGCCTGCCAGCGGGAAGCGGTCGAAGGGCCCGAAGACGTGGGTGTGGCAGTCGAACGCGCCGGACGGCGGCGCGGGTGCCGTCACGCCGATCCCGCCGCCAGCCCGCGCAGCGCTGCCACGTCCTCCCGCAGTACCTCGACGCCCTCACGCTGCTGCCGGTGGTACGCCGCGAGCTCGGCCTCTCCGGGGAGCCGTACCGGCGTGGCGGGGTCGGAGGGCGGTGTGCCGTGCAGGATGCCGGCGAAGTCCGACATCCGTCCGGCCAGGTCACCGGAACCCATCAGACGGGCGGTGTCGATGAGGATGAACACGTGCCCGAGGTCCTGGGCGCGCTCCGGGTCGGTGCTCCAGGAGCTGACGTGGTTCAGGTAGGCGGCACCGGACAGGAGCCCGGCGAACAAGTCGACCATCAGCGACAGCCCATAGCCCTTGTACCCGCCGATCGGGAGCAGGAAGCCGTCGAGCGCGGCCGCGGGGTCGGTGGTCGGAGCGCCCTCACGGTCGGTCGCCCACGTGGCCGGGATGCTCTCCCCGGCCTTGGCGGCCTGACGGATCTTGGCCCGGGCGACCACGCTCATGGCCATGTCCAGCAGGACGGGGTCACCGCCCGGCGCGGGGACGCCGATGCCGAGCGGGTTGTTGCCGACCCGCGCCTCGCGGCCGCCCGACGGGGCGATGGTCGTGGTGGCGTTGCTGGCGATGATCGCCGCGAAGCCCTGCTCCGTGGCCTGGAACAGGTACGGCATCACCGGCCCGAAGTGGTTGCTGTGCCGGGCGAAGGCCGCACCGATGCCCGCGTCGCGGGCCCCTTCGAGGGCCGCCGCCAGAGCTCGCGCACCGACGAGCGGACCGATCCCGTTGCCCCCGTCGACCCGGGCGAGCGCCGGTGCGACGCGGTCCACGGTGACCGTTGCCGCGGGAGACAGCCCGCCGAGGCGCGCGCGGTCGACGTACTGCGCGATCCGCTGCACGCCGTGGGTGCGGATCCCGAACAGGTCGGCCAGGACCAGTACCTGCGCGATCTCACCGACGTCAGCGTCCGGTACGCCGGAGGCCCGAAGGGCGGCGGCGGCCAGCCCCCCGAGCTCGTCGACGGGCAGGATCGTGGTCTCGTTCATCAGGACTCCTCGGTGCGGCTCAGATCGACGTCGTGGGTGCTCTCGAGGTCGTCGCCGAACCACGCCTGGATCCCCGCCTGCCGCACGCCGGCGTACTGCGGGCCCTCGCTCCCCTCCGGCCAGGTCATGGGCACGTCGTGGCCCGGGACGACCACGGTGCCCGGGAGTTCGCGCCACAGGCCGCGAATGATCGCGAGCGTTTTCCTGCTGGCGTCGCGGTCGAGCGTCATGTCGACGTCGCCGGACAACAGCTCGGCGCGGTTCTTCGCCGCGTCCCCGGTGAACAGGACGGGACCGGCGGCGCCGCTCACCCGGTACACCAGGCTGCCCGGCGTGTGTCCAGGGGCAGCCACGGCGGTGATCCCCGGCAGGACCTCCGCACGTCCGTCCGGCCCCGGCCGGATCCGGCGGGTGCGCGGGTTCTCGGCCAGGTCCTTGGCATACAGCTCGGGGAGCGGGATGAACGCGGCCCCGGTGGCCTGCGCCCATTTCAGCTCGTCGGCGCCGATGTGCACCGCGGCCGCGGGGAACAGCAGGTAGTTGGCCGCGTGGTCGTAGTGGGCGTGGCTGAGCAGCACGTCTGTCACGTCCCCCGGGTCGACGCCCTGTTCACGCAGGCGCCCGGCGAGCATCGGGCGCATCCCGAAGCTGCCCGAGTCGACCAGTACCAGCCGGTCCGTGCCGCGCAGGAGCGTGACGCTGCTCCAGCCGAGCCCGCCGTGCCGGGTGCTGCGTCCGGGGAAACCCTGGACGATCTCGATGACCTCGAATGTGTCGCTCACCGCACTCCCTCGCTGCGCTCGGTCGACGCTTCGCGGAAGCGCTGTACCGATGATTCGCTCGCAAGCTCGCTCACCGCACTCCCTCACTGCACTCGGTCGACGCCTCGCGGAAGCGCTGTACCGATGATTCGCTCGCAAGCTCGCTCATGCCGTATCCGCCATCCGCTGCGCCGCCGGACCACCGCGGCCCGACCCGTCGAGTGTGTCTCGCGATGAGGTATACCGACGGTCGAACACCCGGCGACCCGCGATGGACCCGACGACGGTGACCAGCGCGAGCACCGCGAGGTACACGCCGAAGCCGTAGGGGCTGCCGGTGGTGTCGTTGAGCCAGACGCCGATCAACGGGCCGGTGCCGCCGAACAGGGACTGGGCGACGTTGTAGGCCAGCGCACCGGCCGTCACCCGGACCGACGAGGGGAAGATCGCGCTCAGCGCGAGCAGCGCCGGCACCGCGAGCAGCCCCTTGCAGGCGCCGATGAGGAACCCACCGATGAGCCCTCCCGCGAGACCGTGGGCCGCCAGTGCCAGCACGGGCACCGCGGCGACGGCGACCACGACGCCGGCGATCGTGAGGGTGCGCCGGAGCCCGATCCGGTCGCAGACGACGCCCATCACGAGGGTCGCGATGATGACCGCGATGTTGCTGAGGATCGTCGCGTTGTAGGCGTCGTCGGTGGAGAGCCCGTTGACGTCGATCAGGAAGGTGGTGAGGTAGGAGGTGATTGTCGTGCTGATCAGCGCGTAACTGGCCGTGCAGATCAGAAGCACCGTCATCGCGGGCCACTGCCGACGCAGGGTCGAGCGCACCGGCGACGCCTCGGACGCGGTGTCGCGGCGCACGCGGGCCAGCTCCTCGAACTCCGGCGTCTCCTCCACACGGGACCGGAGGTAGAAGCCGAACGCGGCGAGCGGGACGGCGACGAAGAACAGGATCCGCCAGCCGTACGCGGTGTAGGCCGCCTTGCTCATCACGGCGGAGGCGACACGTGCGAGCACGGTGCCGGTCATGATGCCGACGAACGTGGTGGCCACGAGCTGGGCGACGTTGCGGGCCCGGCGTCCGAGCGGGCTGTGCTCGTAGACGAAGCTGATGGCGCTCGCGTACTCCCCTCCCGCGCCCATGGACTGGGCCATGCGGCAGATCACCAGCAGCACCGGAGCCACCAGCCCGATCTGGGCGTAGGTCGGGAGCACACCCATCGCGGCGGTGCCGCCGCACGTCACCAGGATCGTCAGCGACAGGGCCCGTTTACGCCCGAACTTGTCGCCGATGCGGCCGAACACGATCCCGCCGATCGGCCGCGCCAGATAGCCGAGCGCGAAAACGGCGTACGTGCTGAGCAGCCCCACCACGGCATCGCCCGGTGGGAAGAACTGGGTCGCGATGATCGTCGCGACCACTCCGTAGACGCCCCAGTCGTACCATTCCGCGAAGTTCCCGGCCGACGCGGCGAGAATGATGCGACGTCTGCGGCGACCGGTGAACTCGAACTCTGGGGAACTCATCGTCGAGTCGTCTCCTTCGGACGGGGAGCGGACAGGAGAACCACGCCCGTCAGGACGAAGCGGACAAGTGTTCGACCACGGCGTCGGCGATCGCACCCGGGCCGCCGCGCGCCGATCCGTCGGCACCGATACGGGCCTTCCCCGCGCCGAGAGCGGCTGTCACGGCCGCGCGCACGTCCGCAGCGGGGCGCTGGTGACCGAGGTGGTCGAGCATCATCGCGGCGGCGAGGATCTGCCCGACCGGGTTTGCCAGACCCCGTCCGGCGATGGACGGGGCGCTTCCGTGAATGGGCTCGAAGTAGGCGGCGCCGTCGCCGATGTTGCCCGACGGGCAGAGCGAGATTCCCCCGATGGTCGCCCCTCCCAGGTCGCTGAGCACGTCACCGAGAAGGTTCTCCATGACCAACACGTCGAACTCCCCAGGACGCAGGACGAGCGCCTGAGCAGCGGCGTCGGCGTAGAGGTACTCGGTGGCGATCTCCGGGTACGCCGCAGCGACCTCGCCGAAGATCTCGCGGAACAGCGCGTGGCTGCGCAGCACGTTGCTCTTGTCGACGCACGTGACCCGCTGGACGCCGTCGACCGGGGCGCCCGTGCGAGTGCGGGCGATCTCGAAGGCCCGCCGGCACACGCGCAGGGTTCCCTCGCGGGTGGTCATCGTGGTGTCGGTCACCGCCCACCTGTTGCCGACCCCCTTGCCCCTCGACGCGTAGAGGCCCTCGGTGTTCTCGCGCACGAGTACGTAGTCGATGTGCCCGGGACGGGCGAGGACCGGTTCGATCCCGGGTAGCGCGAGCACCGGCCTGACGTTGGCGTACGCGTCGAGCCCGCCGCGCAGGATGCCGCCCAGCAGCCCCGCCTCGGTGCCGTCGGGCAGCCGCACCTCGGGAAGGCCGACCGGTCCCTTCAGCGTCGCCTCCACATCGGTACGCATGAGCTCGAGATCCTCCGGCGAGCAGGCGACGCCGGTCCGGCGGTAGGCGTCCGCCCCCGCGTCCACCTCGGTGAGGACGAACTCCAGGCCTGCCCGATCCGCCACTGCGGTGAGCACGGTGAGAGCAGCCTCGACGAGCTCGGGGCCGATGCCGTCGCCGCGGATCACGGCGATCTCGTGCCGCGCCATTCAACCTCCACAATCAACACAATCAACATTGAGTAATCTTGATGAGTCGACCGTAAGCACCTGCTCGTGCAAGTGTCAACGCGAGACGAGTCGTCCGCAGGTGCATACTCTCGTATTGATTAATCAACGTAAGACCGACGAAGGAGGCCACTGTTGTCAACCTCCGCTGGTCCGCGCAGCGACGTCATCTCGGTCGCCCAGGCGGCCGGCTTGCTGGGGGTCAAGCCAGCCACCGTGTACGCCTACATCAGCCGCGGCCAGCTGAGCAGCAGCCGCCTTCCCGATGACCGGCGCAGCTGGCTCTCGCGCGCCGAGGTCGAGGAGTTCGCGCGGCGGCGCGGCGCCCGGCCGCTGGCGGCTCCGCTCCCGCTCGACCTGCGACTACCGGAGGCCACGAGCACCGCGCCGGCAGGAACGTCCGTGGGCTGGATCGCCGACGACCGGCTGCTCTTCCGCGGCCTCGACGCCACCGAACTCGCGGTGTCCGTCCCGTACGCGGAGGTGGCCGAGCTGCTGTGGACCGGCGTCATCGCTCCCGGTCGCCTCCACCGCCTCGACGCCCGGCTACGCCGCTCGATCCAGCGCACACAGGCGGCGATGCCCGGCTCGAGCCTCCCGCTGGACCGTCTGAAGGCCACCGCGATCCTGCTCGGGGCCACCGACCCGTTCCGCTACGACCTGTCCCGGCCCGCGGTCCTCTCCGCGGCGCGCACTCTTGCCCCCGCGTTCGTCGAGTCGCTGCCCGTGCTCGCCGCGACGCAGGCGACCGACGACCCCAGGCCCGGCATCGACGGCCATGCCCCCGACGGCGCGGACGACCTCACCACCCGGCTGTGGTCCCGGCTCACCCCTGTTCGGCCCCGCGAGGCGCAGCTGGCACTGCTGTCGGCCGCACTCGTGCTGCTCGCCGAGCACGGCCTCGGCCCGTCCACGCGCGCGGCCCGCGAAGCCGCCGCCAGCGCAGCGGACCCCTATTCGGTGGTACTCGCCGGGATGAGCGTGGCCAGCGGCCTGCTCCTGGGCGGCGGATCGTCGCTGGCGGTCCAGGCCTGGTTGGAGGAGATCGACGCGGTGGCCGCGGTGTCCCGGGTGCTCGCAGACCGGTTGCTGCGCGGCGACAAGGTGTCGGGCTTCGGCCAGCCCCGCTACCGCGTTCCCGACCCGCGGGCCGCGCTGCTGCTCGAACTGCTGGCAGCGAGCCAGGGCGACCCGGAACGCCAGCGCATCGTCACGGCCGTCGTGGCCGCGGTGCGCGAGCGGCGGGGCCTCGCACCCAACGCGGAGTTCGTGCTCGGAGCGATGTGCTTCGTGCACGGCATGCCACGGGGTGCGGGCGAAGCGGTCTTCGTCATCGCGCGTTGCGCCGGCTGGATCGCCCACGCCGTGGAGGAGTACGAGGCCA
>DASYES010000657.1:0-3812 GCA_036498885.1 Pseudonocardia sp. | reverse complement strand
CTCTCCAACGTGCCGCGGATCGTCGCCAACGGCGCCGACTGGTTCCGCCAGTACGGCACCGAGCAGTCGCCGGGCACCAAGGTCGTCTCGATCTCCGGCGGCGTGCGCCGTCCCGGCAACTACGAGATCTCGCTCGGGCTGCCGACCCGCGAGCTGATCTACGAGCTCGCCGGCGGGCCGCTCCCCGGGCGCACGGTGAAAGCGATCTACCCCGGCGGGTCCTCGTCCCCGGTCCTCACCGCCGAGGAGGCGATGGACCTCCCCTACAGCTTCGAGGCGATGGCGGAGGCGGGCTCGATGCTCGGCTCGGGCTCGATCATCGTCGCCGACGACGGCGTCTCGATCCCCCACATGGCGCTGCGCACGGCGCGCTTCTATCACCACGAGTCATGCGGCAAGTGCACCCCGTGCCGCGAGGGCACCTACTGGCTCGTGCAGATCCTCGAGCGCATGGTGCACGGCGAGGGCACCGAGGCGGATGTCGAGACGATGCTCGACATCTGCGACAACATCCTCGGCCGCTCGTTCTGCGCTCTGGGTGACGGTGCGACCAGCCCGATCACGAGCGCCATCAAGTACTTCCGCCAGGAGTTCCTTGACCTGATCGCCGAGCAACCCGCGGTGGCACGTCAGGAGCAGCTGGCCGAACTGACCGGAGCCACGGCATGACACTCGCTCCCGAGGAGAAGAAGGAGGCGCGGCCCGTACCCGAGGGCCACGTCCGCCTCACGATCGACGGCCTCGAGGTCGACGCGCCCAAGGGCGAGCTGTTGATCCGCACGTGCGAACGGCTGGGGATCATCGTCCCGCGCTTCTGCGACCACCCCCTGCTGGACCCGGCGGGCGCCTGCCGCCAGTGCCTGGTCGAAGTGGAGATGGGCGGGCGGCCGATGCCGAAGCCGCAGGCCAGCTGCACGATGACCGTGGCCGACGGCATGGTCGTCAAGACCCAGCACTCCTCCCCGGTGGCCAAGAAGGCCCAGGAGGGGGTGATGGAGCTCCTGCTCATCAACCACCCGCTGGACTGCCCGATCTGCGACAAGGGCGGCGAGTGCCCCCTGCAGAACCAGGCGATGAGCACCGGCCGCACCGACTCGCGGTTCGTCGAGACGAAGCGGACGTTCCCGAAGCCGCTCCCGATCTCCACGCAGGTGTTGCTCGACCGCGAGCGCTGCGTGCTGTGCCAGCGCTGCACCCGGTTCTCCGAGGAGATCGGCGGCGACCCGTTCATCGATCTGCTGGAGCGCGGTGCGCACCAGCAGATCGGCGTGGCGCAGGACAAGCCGTTCCAGAGCTACTTCTCCGGCAACACCATCCAGATCTGCCCGGTCGGGGCGCTGACCAGCGCGGCGTACCGGTTCCGCTCCCGCCCGTTCGACCTCGTGTCCACCGACGGGGTCTGCGAGCACTGCGCGTCGGGCTGTGCCCAGCGTGTCGACACCCGGCGCGGCACGGTGCTGCGGCGCCTGGCCGGCAACGACCCGGCGGTCAACGAGGAGTGGAACTGCGACAAGGGGCGGTTCGCGTTCCGCTACCTCCGCTCGCCGCAGCGCATCACCCGGCCGATGGTCCGCGGTGCCGACGGAGTGCTCGCCGAGACGTCGTGGACCGAAGCGCTCACCGCCGCGGCGCAGGGCCTCACCGCCGCCCGTGAGGGCGGCATCGGGGTGCTCGCCGGCGGCCGGCTGACCGTCGAGGACGCCTACGCCTACGGCAAGTTCGCCCGCGTCGCCGCGCACACCAACGACATCGACTTCCGGGCCCGCCCGCACTCGGGTGAGGAGCTGGAGTTCCTCGCCGCGCACGTCGTCGGGCAGGGTCCCGAGACGCTCGACTACGCCCGTCTCGAGGCCGCGCCCGCGGTCTTGTGCGTGGCGTTCGAGCCCGAGGAGGAGTCGCCGATCGTCTTCCTGCGGCTGCGCAAGGCGGCTCGCAAGCACGGTCAGCGGGTGTATCACCTCGGCCAGTGGACCACGCCCGCGGTGGAGCGGACCTCGCTGCAGCTCGGTTCCGCCGAACCGGCGGCCAAGGACAACCTCGTCCGTTCGGTGCCGGGCGCCGAGGCGGCCGTCCTCGGGGAGCTCCCCGCGGACGTCGTCGAGGCGCTGACCGGCGGTGGTGTGATCCTCGTCGGCGAGCGCGCGGCCGAGGTGCCTGGTCTCTACTCCGCCGTGTCGGCGCTCGCCGCCCGCACCGGTGCCGCCGTCGGCTGGGTGCCGCGCCGGGCCGGTGAGCGGGGTGCCCTCGACGCCGGCGCGGCGCCCACGCTGCTGCCGGGCGGCCGTCCCGTCGCCGACGCGACCGCACGCGCCGAGGTCGAGTCGGTGTGGGGCCTCGCGGCGGGCACGCTGTCCGCCACCCCGGGGCGCGACACCGACGAGATCCTCGCTGCCGCCGCCCTCGGTGAGCTGGCTGCGCTGGTGGTCGGCGGGCTCGACCCGCACGACCTGGCCGACCCCGCGGCCGCCCTCGCCGGGCTGCGGGAGGTCGGGTTCCTGGTCAGCTTGGAGATGCACGCCTCGGCCGTCACGGAGCTGGCCGACGTGGTGCTCCCGGTGGCCCCGGACGCCCAGCGTTCCGGCAGCTACCTCAACTGGGAGGGCAGGCGCCGCGAGTTCGGACCCGCCCTCGACGCGAGTGGCGTGCTTCCGGACTGCCGCGTGCTCGACACGCTGGCGGTCGAGATGGACGTCGACCTGTTCACGCAGACGCCGTCCGCCGCTGCCGGAGAGCTCGCCCGCCTCGGCCTCGCGGCGCGGGGCACCTCCGCTGCTCCGTCGGTGCCGCCGGTCGAGCCGCTGCGCCCCGGCTTCGGTCAGGCGGTGCTCGCCACCTGGCGTCAGCTGGTGGACGAGGCCGCGCTCGCCGTTGACGAGCCCGCGCTGGCGGGCACGGCCCGGCCTGCGTACGTGCGGCTCAACGCAGCCACGGCCGAGCGGCTCGGGCTCGCGGAGGGTGAGCCGGCCACGGTGCGCACCGACCGCGGTGCGGTCTCGCTACCGGTGGCCCTGGCCGACCTGCCCGACGGGGTCGTGTGGCTGCCGGCCAACTCAGCGGGGAGCCACCTGCACAGCGTCCTGGGAGCCGGTCATGGCGACCTCGTGGGGGTGACGGCATGACCGCTGACGTACTTCCTACCCCGGAGGCGGAATCATGACAGCCCTGCTCGCGCAGGCGCAGCCCGGCATGACGCGCACGCAACAGCTGCTCGCGGACGACCCGATCTGGCTGATCATCTTGAAGGTCGTGGCGCTGTTCGCGATCGGCGTGGTGCTCACGCTGTTCATGATCAACTTGGAGCGCAAGGTGGTGGGCCGGATGCAGCAGCGTCCTGGCCCCAACCGGGTGGGCCCGGGCGGTTGGCTGCAGAGCCTCGCCGACGGGCTCAAGCTGGCGTTCAAGGAAGACATCATGCCCGTGATGGCGGACAAGCGGGTGTATTTCATCGCGCCGGTGATCTCGACGATTCCGGCGTTCGTGGCGTTCTCGGTGATCCCGTTCGGTGGCGAGGTGTCGATCTTCGGCGAGCCGACGGTGTTGCAGCTGGTGGATCTGCCGGTCGGCGTGCTGGTGGTGCTGGCGTGCAGCTCGATCGGGGTGTACGGGATCGTGCTGGGCGGGTGGTCGTCGGGTTCGCCCTATCCGTTGCTGGCGGCGTTGCGCAGTGCGGCGCAGGTGATCTCGTATGAGATCGCGCTGGGTCTGTCGATCGTCGGCGTGATCTTGTATGCGGGGTCGCTGTCGACGGCGGACATCGTGTCGGCGCAGGGCAGCGGGTGGTATCTGCTGTTGTTGGCGCCGAGTTTCGTGGT
>DASYES010000656.1:0-4185 GCA_036498885.1 Pseudonocardia sp. | reverse complement strand
GGGCGGGGCCCGCCAGCCAGGGCCGAGCGAGGCGAGGGCCGCCTCCTCGGCGTGGTCGTGGGAGTCGTGCATCCGCGACCAGCCCTCGGCGAGCACGGTGGCGCCCCCGGCCACGACGAGCGCGCCGACCGAGAAAGCCGTGGCCGACGGCGGGCACCGGTGCGCCAGCTCGATGGCCCGAGTGAGCAACGCGCAGTCGTCGAGGTCACTCACGAGTGCCCTCCAGCACGTAGTGCAGCAGTACCTGGTCGCCGATCGGGCGCGCCTCGGCCAGCCGCATGCGATGCGCAGTGTCGTGCGGGAACCGCGCAGGGCCGACGAACCGCGGGGCATCGGCATCGCCGACGAAGAAGGGTGCGACGACCAGATGCAGCTCGTCGACCACGCCCGCGCTGAGGAAGAGTGTGTGCATCGTCGTGCCGCCCTCGACGAGCAGCCGGCGCACCCCGCGCGCGGCGAGGTCCCTGAGCACACGGTGCAGATCGAGGGGGTCGCCCGCCTCCACCACATCGGCCACGGGCGCCAGCCGCTCGGTGGCCTGCCCCAGCCCGCTCGACGGCACGTAGACGACGCGGCCCGTGTCGCCGGCCGTGAACACCCGCGCTCCCGGGTCGAGGTCGCCCCGGCTGCTGATCACGACCTTCAGCAGCTGCGGCGGCCGGCCCGCCGCGACTCGCGCGGCGACGCGCTCCTGCGAGCGGACCAGCAGGCGCGGGTCGTCCCGGCGGACCGTCGTGGCGCCGACCAGAATCGCGTCCACGCTCGCCCGCACCTCGTCGACACGGTCCCAGTCGGCGTCGTCGGATAGCACGAGCCGCCGGGGCGACGTGTCGTCGATGCAGCCGTCCACCGACATCGCGGCGGACAGCAGGACGGTCGGACGGTCGCGCACGAACCGATCCTGCCGGACCCGGCGGCAGAGCTTCGACCGCCAGTGGGCAATGGCACCGCCGGTGTCGTTCCCGGCTCCCGGAGAAGGCTCCTCCTCCGCCGCGGGACCGCAGGTCACACGCCGGGCACGGCCACGCGGAGGGCCAGGACCTTGGCCTCACGGGTGTGACGCCGGTCCCGCTCGTGAAACCCGGGCGCCGTGCACAGGAAAAGGGTCTGCCGGTCGGCGCCGCCCAGCGCGCACGCGTAGACGCCGGTGCCTGCCTCCACCACCTGCACGATCTCACCGCCCTCGCGCACCCGGATGGCGCGGTTGCCCGCCGGGTCGGCCACCCAGATCGCGCCTTCGGCGTCGGCGCAGATGCCGTCGGGCGCGACACGGCCGCGCGCGGGATCCCACGCCGCCCAGTCGCGGCGCGGGCCGAGCGCGCCGTCGGGTGCCATGTCGAAGGCGCTCAGCCTGTTGCCGTTCGTCTCGCCCACCACGAGGACGTCGCCGATGACCACCGATCCGTTGGGGAACTTCAGGGCCTGAGTGGCGACGGTGGTCGTTCCGTCGGGGTCGACCCTGACGATCGGGGCCGGACGCGCCTGCTCCCCCGCCATCAGGTCATAACCGAAGCTCCCGACATAGGCGCGGCCCTGCGGATCGACGACCATGTCGTTGCACCAGCCGGTGGCGACGTGGGACAGGTCGGCGTGCTCGACGAGGGTGCCGTCGGGCTCACGGCGCAGCACCCGCCGATCGCGCATGGACACCACCAGCAGGCGTCCGTCGGGCAGCCAACCGGTGCCGGACGCGCCGCCCGGCACCTCCGCCTCCATGCGGGGCTCGCCCGGCGGGTCGACGGACACCACGACCCCCATGAAGAAGTCGGAGAGCCAGAGCCGCCCGTCGTGCCAGCGCGGGCTCTCGAGGAAGGCGTATTTCTCCACCACGACCGAGAGATCGACAGACATGAGGTAGTCCTAGCCCCGGCCACGGGGGCCGACCATGGCGCGCGCCACAGAACTCGCCCCCTGAGCCTTCCCCGTTTCCACTACCGGACCGCGCGCTCCATCAGCTCCGTGACGAGCGACCCCACGGTCAGCGACTCGATGAGGAAACCGTCGTGGCCGTTCGGGGAGTCGATGAGGCGCAGCGGGCCGGCACCCGGGATACCGGCAGCAAGCTCGGCCTGCTGCTCGGGCGGGTACAGCCGGTCGGAGCTGATCGCGGCGACGAGCGTGCGGGCCCGCACCCGCGCGAGGCCGGCCGCCACACCGCCGCGGCCGCGCCCCACGTCGTGGGCGTTCATCATCTCGGTCAGCCGCACGTAGGACCCCGCGTCGAAGCGCCACACGAGCTTGGCCGCGTGGTGGTCCAGGTAGGACTCCACCGCGTAGCGGCCGCCGTCGAACGGGTTCTCGTCGTCCTGGGCCCGGCGACCGAAGCGCTCACCCAGCTCACGGGCGCTGCGATAGCTCAGGTGCGCCATCCGGCGCGCGATCCCCAGCCCCACGTGCGGCCCCTGGCCGGGCGGGGCGTGGTGGTAGTCGCCGCCGCGCCACCCGGGGTCGCTGCGGATGGCCGCGAGCTGCGGAGCTGCCCAGCCGATCTGGTCGGCCGTGGTGGCTGCGGGGCTCGCCACCAGGAAGAGCCGGTCCACCCGGTCGGGCTCGGTGGCCGCCCACTCGAGCGCGCGCATGCCACCCATCGACCCGCCGACCACGCAGGCCCACCGCTCCACTCCGAGGACGTCCGCGAGGACGGTCTCGGCGGCCACGGAGTCGCGAGGCGTCACCAGCGGGAAGCGGCTCCCCCACGGTCGACCGTCGGGCGCCGTCGAGGCCGGGCCGGTGCTGCCCTGGCAGCCGCCGACGACGTTGGGCGCCACCACGAACCAGTCGGCGGGGTCCAGGGCGCGCCCGGCCCCGATGAGTTGCTCCCACCATCCGGCGGTCGGATGCCCCTCTTGGGCCGGGCCGCTGACGTGGCTGTCGCCGGTGAGCGCGTGCAGCACCAGGACGGCATTGGACGCGTCCGCGTTGAGAGTGCCCCAGGTCTCGAACGCGATGCGGACGCCGGGCAGCTCGCCGCCCGCCTCCAAGCGCAGCGGCCTGGGCAGCTCCACCCACTGACGGCGTCCGGGATGATCCCCCTCCCGCCACGCGCCCGTGGCGGGAGGTAGCTCGGTCTGTACGGCAGTCACTGTCCGTCCTCGCCGACGCTCGTCCCGGCCGTGCCGGGGAGTGCTGCGTTGAACGGTGGCCTCGCGAGCTCGAACACGCCTCCGCTCAAGCTCCCTTGGCCGCGCGGAAGCCTGCGTCGAGATCGGCCTTGAGATCTTCGATCCCCTCCAGGCCCACCGACAGGCGCACCAGCCCCGGCGTCACGCCGGTGGCGAGCTGCTCCTCCCCGGAGAGCTGGCTGTGGGTGGTGCTCGCGGGGTGGATCACGAGGCTGCGGACGTCGCCGATGTTGGCGAGGTGGCTGTGCAGCTCCAGCGCGTCGACGAACCTGCGCCCAGCTTCCACACCGCCCTGGATGTCGAACGCCACCACGGCGCCCGCGCCGCGCGGCAGGTACCTCTGCCCGGCCTCGTACCACGGGCTCGACGGCAGGCCGGCGTAGTAGACCTTCTCCACCTCGTCGCGCTGCTCCAGCCACTGCGCGAGCGCCTGCGCGTTCTGCACGTGGCGCTCCATCCGCAGCGACAGCGTCTCGATGCCCTGGATGAGCAGGAAGCTGTTCTGCGGGGAGATCGCCGGGCCGAGGTCGCGCAGCAGCTGGACGCGCAGCTTGATGATGTAGGACTGCGCGCCGAGCGCGTCCCAGTAGTTCAGGCCGTGGTAGCTCGGGTCCGGGGTGGTCAGTCCGGGGTAGCGCTCGGCGTGGTCGCCCCAGGCGAACTTCCCGGAGTCGACGACGATGCCGCCGATCGCGGTGCCGTGGCCCCCCAGGAACTTGGTGGCCGAGTGCACCACGATGTCGGCGCCGTGCTCGATCGGACGCAGCAGGTAGGGCGTGGGCACCGTGTTGTCGACGATCAGCGGCACGCCCACCTCGTGCGCCGTGTCCGCCACCGCCCGGACGTCCAGCACGTTGCCGCGGGGGTTGCCCAGCGTCTCGGCGTAGAAGGCCTTCGTGTTGGGCCGCACAGCGGCGCGCCACGCCTCGAGGTCGTCGGGGTTGTCGACGAACGAGACCTCGATGCCCATCTTCGGGAACGTGTAGTGGAACAGGTTGTAGGTGCCGCCGTAGAGCGAGGCGCTGGAAACGATGTGGTCGCCGGCCTCCGCGATGTTCAGCAG
>DASYES010000655.1:0-3650 GCA_036498885.1 Pseudonocardia sp. | reverse complement strand
CTGCTGTTCGCGAAGATCTACGACGTCGCACCTGACGGTACGCAGACGCTCGTGCACCGGCTGATCTCGCCGACCCGCGTCGCCGACGTCACCAAGCCGGTGACGATCGAGCTACCGGGTGTCGTGCACCGCTACGCCGCGGGCCACCAGCTGCGCGTCGTCGTCGCGGCCACCGACGCGGCGTACCGGAACAACGCGGTCGTGACCCCGGTGACCGTGACGACCTCACCGGGGGACCCGGGTGTGCTGCGGCTGCCGGTCCTCGGTGCGGGGGTCAGCTAGTCCCGAGGTTCTCGCGGACCCAGGCGACGATCTCGCCGGTGGTCGCGCCCGGCGTGAAGATCTGGGCGACGCCCATCTCGGTGAGCTCGGGCATGTCAGCCGCCGGCACGATGCCGCCGCCGAAGACGACGATGTCGGCGGCGTCGCGCTCGCGCAGCAGTTCCAGCACGCGCGCGAACAGCGTCATGTGCGCCCCGGACAGCACCGACATCCCGATGGCGTCGGCGTCCTCCTGGATCGCGGTCTCCACGATCTGCTCCGGCGTCTGGTGCAGCCCGGTGTAGACCACCTCGACCCCGGCGTCGCGCAGGGCGCGGGCCACGACCTTGGCGCCGCGGTCGTGCCCGTCCAGGCCGGGCTTGGCCACGACGACGCGGACATGACCGGGTGTGCTCACGCTGCCAGAGCGTAACCGAGCCGTCCGGCGCGTCCGACGGCCTGCAGCGGGGTAGGGGCGGTTACGGTGCGCGGGCTCAGCCCGTGAGGCGGTCCTGCCGATCACCGGATGACCGCGACCTGACGACCGCGAGGAGTGCCGAGTGCCACGACTGCTGCAGGCCCTGCGCGGGGCCGCGGTCGAGATGGGGTGGGTGACTGCGCACGCCGCGCTCTACCCCCTCGGGGTCGTCGCGGACCGGGCCGGTGCCCGGGTCAGCCAGCGCCGTGACCTCGCCGGGCTCTCGCCGGTGCAGCGCGGCCTGGTCGTCGGCGACGTCGAGGCCTCCGGTACGCCGATCGTGCTCGTGCACGGGATGGTCGACAACCGCTCCGTGTTCACCGTGCTGCGGCGCGCGCTGCGCCGGCGCGGCTTCCGCCAGGTGGTGGGCGTCAACTACAGCCCGCTGACTCGCGACGTGCGGCTGGCCGCGACGCAGCTCGCGACCCGCGTCGAGGGCATCTGCGAGGCCAGCGGGTTCGAGCGCATCCACGTGATCGGGCACAGCATGGGCGGCCTGATCGCCCGGTACTACGTCCAGCGGTTGGGCGGCGACGAGCGGGTGCACACCCTGGTGACGCTGGGTACGCCGCACGAGGGGACCCTGCCGGCGTACCTCATCCCCGGGCGGCTGGCGCGCCAGCTGCGACCGGACAGCGACCTCATCGAGGAGCTGCGCGAGCCGGCGCCCGGCTGCCGGACCCGCTTCGTGGGTGTCTGGAGCGACCTGGACCAGATGATCGTGCCCCAAGGGGCGGCCCGGGTGGTGCACCCGGACTTCGAGGCGCGCAACGTGCTCGTCCGCGGCGTGGGGCACATGTCGCTGCCGGTGCACGGCGGCGCGGTCCGGGAGATCGCGGCCACGCTGGCCCAGCTGGACGCGGCCGGCGCCACGGTGCGCGAGGGCGTGATCCCGATTGCGAGCGACCGGCCCAGACCCGGAGGTTTCGGGCCAGCCGAGGCGGACACACCGGGACAGAAAGGGCGTCAGACCGGGACTACGCGTGGACACGGGGATGGCAGCGCGTAGTTGAACCGCCTTTGAACAGCCAGTGAGTTGTGCACCCACGTGATCCATTCGTTATCGTCGCCCGGTCCCTGCCCCCCACGACGAGGCGATCCCCCCCGTGCCACCTCGCCGCTCTAGCGGACGACACCGCAAACCCGGCCGTCACCGCAAGCCCCGGCAACACAGCGGTCCTGCCTACATCACGGCAGCCACGCTGGCGGCATTCACCGTCAGCGGGCTCAACGTGCCCGGCGCGATCGGTGCTGCCCGTGAGGGCGTGGGTGCGGGCACGGCGCAGACGCTGAGCCAGGCTCAGACGGTCGCCGCCGGGCAGCTGCGCCAGACCCTGCTCAGCCAGCAGGAGGAGCGCTCCAGCCGGTTCCGGGCCGCCCGCGCCACCGCGGTGCGCTCGGTCGCGGCGGCAGCCGAGGCGGCGCAGAAGGCCCGCGAGGCCGCGCTCCCGGTGTGGGTGCTCCCGGTCGAGCACTTCCGCCTCACCGCCGGCTTCGGCGAGTACGGCCTGTGGTCCAACATGCACACCGGCCAGGACTTCGCCGCCCCCTACGGCACCCCGGTCCACGCGATCGGCGACGGGAAGATCATCTTCGCCGGCTACGACGGGGCGTACGGCAACAAGATCGCCATCCAGCACCCCGACGGCACCGTCAGCTGGTACGCCCACATGTCGGCCTTCGTGGTCCGCAGCGGCTATGTCAAGGCCGGCCAGGTGATCGGCCGGATCGGTACGACGGGCAACACCACCGGGCCGCACCTGCACCTCGAGATCCGCCCGGACAACGGTGACCCCATCGACCCGCTGCCCTGGCTGCGGGCCCGCCACCTCAAGGTCTGAGGGCTACAGCTTCTCCACCGGCGCGTAGCGCAGCAGGAGGCGTTTGACGCCGCCGGAGCGGAAGTCGATCGAGGCCACGGCGCGCTCCCCCGCGCCCTCGACCGAGACCACCGACCCCATCCCGAAGGTGTCGTGGGTGACCCGGTCGCCCGGCTCGAGGTGGATGACCGGGCGGTTGCCCGGGGACCGCACGCCGGGGCGCGCCGCCAGCCCGGCGACCGCAGGGATGCTGGTCACCGTCGACTCGAGTCGGCGCCAGTCGACGAGCTGTCCGGGCACCTCCTCGAGGAACCGCGAGGCGGGGTTGGCCTGCGGGGCGCCGTACGCGCTGCGCACCGTGGCGCGGCTGAGGTAGAGCCGCTGCTGCGCGCGGGTGATGCCGACGTAGGCGAGGCGGCGCTCCTCCTCCAGCTCCGTGGGGTCGCCCAGCGAGCGCAGGTGCGGGAAGACGCCGTCCTCCATGCCGGTGAGGAACACCACCGGGAACTCGAGGCCCTTGGCGGTGTGCAGGGTCATCAGCGTGACCACTCCGGCCGCCGGCTTGCCGTCCTCGGTCACCTCGTCGTCGGGGATCTCGTCGGCGTCTGCGACCAGCGCGACCTGCTCCATGAACTCCACGAGCGTCCCGCCCGGGTTGCCCTCCTCGAACTCCCGGGCGACCGAGACCAGCTCCTGGAGGTTCTCCAGCCGGGTCTGGTCCTGCGGGTCGGCCGAGCCCGCCAGCTCGGCGGCGTACCCGGTGCGGTCGAGCACCGCCTCGAGAACGGTCGCCGGCGGAGTGCCCGCCTCGACGAGGGTGCGCAGCTCGTCGAGCAGGGTCCGGAACGACTGGACCGCCGACAGTGAGCGCGCGACCAGGCCGTAGGCGTCCTCGCAGCGCACCACGGCGTCGTTGAACGAGATCGCCTCGCGCTGGGCCAGGGCCTCGAGGCAGGCCTCGGCCCGGTCACCGATGCCCCGCTTGGGAACGTTGATGATCCGTCGTAACGACACGGTGTCCGCCGGGTTGGCCAGCACGCGGAGGTAGGCCAGTGCGTCGCGCACCTCGCGGCGCTCGTAGAAGCGGACGC
>DASYES010000654.1:0-7478 GCA_036498885.1 Pseudonocardia sp. | reverse complement strand
CGACGGCGTGAGAAGCGCGAGATCCTTCACGCTCGGGGTGTCGACGATCGCGACGTTTATCGAGCCGCCGGAGTTCGGCTGGGCATCCTTGTCGCCCCCGCCCGCGCAGCCGGTCAGGACCATTCCGGCGATCACGCACAGAATGGCGATCAGATCGCGGCGCCCCGTGCCTCTCCTGCCTCCGAGGCCGAAGCTCCGGCCCAGGGTGTCCGCGGACGAATGGGCCCGCGGCTCCTCAGCGTCCCGGCCGCCCCCGGCGGGCGAAACCGGCAACGGGAGAACGCGGAGCTCATGCTCGCCGCGCAGCCGCGGCACCGCCCGGCTGTTCACCGGCAGCACCAGGTCGGAAGCGACCGCCGCAGCTCCGCCAGCAACGGTGCCGCGCCTACCACATCCTCGAAGTCGTCCAGCACCAGCAGCAGCCGCTGGGCCCGCAGGTGCGACTGCCGGTCGCTCGTCAGCTCCCGGCAGAGGCGACAACGATAGCTGTCCGGCGACCGGCGCCGCCACCGAAAGGACCGGGGGGCGGCTCGACGAACCGCTGCTCGGGGCCGGGATCCTCGGCCCCGGTCCGAGCCGACGCGGTACGTCAGATGCCCTGCACGACAGGCTGCTCCTCGGGTTCGGTTCGGCCGGGGGCGGCGCGCTGCGCGGGGACGATCCCGTCGAATGCGACGGGAAGGTGGAGGGGCCCTCGCAGGACCGGGTTGGGCCGGTACGGCGGCGGGTCGGCGACGAGACGTGGGTGCTCGAGCCGGCGGGCGAGCTCGCTGAGCGCGATCTGGGTCTCCAGCCGCGCGAGGGGCGCGCCGAAGCAGTAGTGGATGCCGCCACCGAAGCCGAGGTGCTGGTCGTCGTCGCGGGCCAGTCCGAAGCGGTCCGGGTCGAACCGGTCGGGATCGAACCGCTCGGGGTCCCGTACGTGCTCAGGGTCGCGGCTACCGGATGCGAGCACCAGGATGACCTGTGAGCCCGCCGGGATGGTGGTGTCGGCGATCTCGATGTCGTCCAGCGTGGCCCGCCAGGGCACGAAGTGCACGGGAGGCTCGTAACGCAGCAGTTCCTCGACCGTGCGGATGACCAGGTCGGGATCGTGGCGCAACCGCTCGAGCACGTCGGGATGGCGCAGCAGGGTGAGCATGCCGTTGGTGATGAGGTTGACGGTGGTCTCGTGCCCGGCCACGAGCAGCAGAAAGGCTGTGCTCAGCAGCTGCTCCTGGGACATCCGCCCGTCGGGGCCGTCGTCGGTGACCATCGCGGAGAGCAGGTCGTCACCCGGGGTTCGACGGTGGGTCTCGATGAGCTCGGTGAGGTACTGCCCCATCTCCGTACTGGCCTGGGCGTGTTTCCGTTGTTGTTCGGGGCTCGCCGCCTTCGGGTCGAGGGCCTCCAGTCCTGCTTCGACCCAGGCGTGGAAGCGCGGTTCGTCCTCGCGCGGCACCCCGAGCAACTCGCAGATCACCGTGACCGGGAACGGGTAGGCGAAGTCGTCGACGATGTCGACCTGGTTCCTGCCCGCGAAGCCGTCGATGAGGCGGGTGACGATGCCACGGAGATCGGGCACCATGCCGTCGACCCGGCCATGAGTGTGGGGCGGGCCGAAATGGCGCATCGCCAGACGCCGGAGCCGGTCGTGTTCGGGCGGGTCGAGGCGCAGGAAGCTCGGCGACGACCCCGTCGCGGGCACGCCGGCCGCCGGGTGGGCGAGGTTGCGCACGTCCGAGCTGATCCGCGGATCGTGCAAGAGCTCCTCGATCTCCCGGTAGGTGCTGACCACGTAGCTGCCGTTCTCCTGGCGGGCGACGGGGGTCTTGCGCAGTTCCGCGTAGAGTGGATAAGGGTTGGCGCGGTTGGAGTAGTCGAGGATCTGCGCGAAGACGCTGGGGTCTGCCATGGCGCCGCCTCCCTGGTCCGGGCACTCGTGGGCAATCTCGGGGTGTCAGCGCACCAACGTTGCGCGCCGCTCGCTCGGGTCGTGGCCCGTGACCACGACGGTGGCGTCCTGGGTGGGAATCGGCCGCTGGGGGAAGCCGGCCGGGATCGGGACCATCTCGGCGGGCTGGTCGATGCCACGGAACGTGGGCGGGAACGGGGCAGCCCGCTCGATCAGCCGTTCGTAGAACTCCAGCCACTTCGACTGGTCGAAGGTCACCGCTCCGACGACGCGGCCCTGGTAGCCGTAGGCGGCGATGAACCGGCGATCGGGAATCGAGCCCTGGGTGACGACGACCTCGTCGGCGATGTTCGGGACACCCACGGACTTGATCTCGGTGCCGAACTGGGTGGACCAGAAGGCCGGCACGGCGAGGTGCGGCCAGCGATCGGCCTGTGAGCTGATCATGTTGTGGGCGGCGACCTCGGCCTGCGCGACCGCGTTGCCCCAGTGCTCGAGAGCCAGGAACTGGTAGCCGAACATCGGTTGTGGAGCGCGTGCGACGTCCCCGGCGACGAAGACGTTGTCCGTGACCAGGCCGTTGACGTCGAAGGCTCGACAACCCGCGTCGCAGGCCACTCCCCACCGCCCGGCAGCCAGCCCGGACCCCGCCAGCCATTCGACGTTGCGGATCCCGCCGAGGGCGGCCACCGCGATGTCCACGTCGATCGTGCTGCCGTCGGACAGGTGGGCACGGCGCAACCGCCCGCCCGCATCGCCTTCCAGAGCGGTGACCATGACGTCGCAGCGCAGATCGACGCCGTTCTCGCGTTGCATGTCCACCGCGACCGCGCCGATCGCACTGCCCAGCGCCGCCACGAGCGGGGCGGGCCCGGCCTCGGCGACGGTCACCGCCAGCCCGTGCTCGCGACATACCGACGCCACCTCGGAACCGGTGAATCCCGCGCCGATGACCAGCACGCGGCCAGGCCGCGCGGACACGAGCCGCTGCAAGTGCTCGGCGTCGGCCCGGGTGCGCAGTACGACCACGCCATCCAGCCCCGCCTCTGCAGGGTTGGGCCACGGCCGGGCCCGTACGCCCGTCGTGATCAGCAGACGGTCGAACCCGACTCCTTCACCATCGGCCAGATGCACCTGCTGCCCCGCCAGGTCCAGCTGCGTGGCCGGCACGCCGAGCCGCCACTCCGCATCGACCTCATCGCGGCGCGGCAGCCCGGTGTGTGCCGCCGGTACCCATCCGCCGAGCACCTGTTTGGACAGCGGCGGCCGGTCGTAGGGCTCATGGGGTTCGTCCCCGATCAGTGTCAACGAGCCGGTGAATCCCTCGTGGCGAAGGGCTGCAGCGGCCCTCAGCCCGGCGAGTGACGCCCCGACGATCACGATCCGCCCGCTCTGGAGGAAACCGTCGTCGGCCCCGCTCCGGGACACCTCGGTTCGGCGCGCCGCTTCCGCCTGACGGGCCCCGTTCCGGCTGCCCACCCGGTCGAGGACGATGGCCTGCACCGGGCAGGCCGCCGCGGCCCGCAACACACGCTCCCGCTGCTCGTCGCCGGGGTCGGGGTCGTAGAGCAGTGCTTCGTCCCCGTGCATCGTGAACGCGGCGGGGGCCAGAAAGGCACACTGCGCGTAGCCCTGGCACCGGGTGAGGTCGACGACGAGCTTCATCGTGGAGCCCCTCTCAGGCACTTGGTCGTCGGAGCCGATCTGCGCCGACCCTCGTCCCACGCCGACACGTCGGGTCGTCTGTATCCCTCACCGTCCAACCCGCCGCCACAACGCCGCATCACCCGGAATGAACTAGCCGGATCGCGGCCGGGAACCGCAACCGGGCTGGTCGCAGCGATGCGCACAGGACCCGCCTCGCCCGGCGCGGATGAGGACGCCGTGTCCTCGTTGCGGGACAGTCGCTGCGGGGCGACGCCGACACATCGGAGGACCGACCGCGCATGAGCACGAGCGCAGCAGCGGAACGGGCGGGCAAGGCCGCCGCCGGCGTCCTGCTCACGCTGTCGGCCGGCCAGTTCCTCATGACCCTCGATACCTCGGTCATGAACGTGGCCATCGCGACCGTCGCCAAGGACGTCGGCACCACAGTGACCGGTATCCAGGGGGCGATCACGCTCTACACGCTGGTCATGGCCATGTTCATGGTGCCCGGCGGCAAGATCGGGTCGATCATCGGCCGACGGCGGGCGTTCGCGATCGGCTGCGTCGTCTACGGCCTCGGCTCGCTGATCACCGCGCTCGCTCCGAACCTGCCGATCCTCATTCTCGGCTGGTCGGTGCTGGAGGGCATCGGTGCCGCCCTGATCCTGCCGGCCATCGTCGCGCTCGTCGCGGGCAACTTCCCGCCCGAGGGACGCCCTCGCGCCTATGGCCTCGTCATGGGCGCCGGCGCGATCGCGGTGGCCGTCGGTCCGCTGGTCGGCGGCATCGCGACGACGTACTTCTCCTGGCGGTACGTCTTCGTCGGCGAGGTCGTGCTCGTCGCCGGGATCCTGCTGCTCGCCCGCCGCATCGCCGATGCTCCACCGGAGGCCCGGGTCGGGTTCGACGTGGTCGGCGCGATCCTCAACGCGATCGGGCTCGGGCTGGCGGTCCTCGGAGTCCTGCGCTCGGCCGAGTGGGGGTGGGTGACGCCCAAGCCGGGCGCTTCGTCCCTGCTCGGCCTCTCCTACACGATGTGGTTCGTCCTCGCCGGCCTGCTCGTCATGTGGATCTTCTTCGAGCGCGAGTCGCGCATGGAGGAGAGAGGCGCTGAGCCCCTGGTCAAGCCGTCGTTGTTCGCCAACCGCCAGATGACCGGCGGGCTGCTGATGTTCCTCTTCATGTTCCTCGTCCAGGCCGGGCTGTTCTTCACCATCCCGCTGTACCTGTCGGTGTCGCTCGGCCTGACCGCGCTGGAGACGGGGTTGCGGATCCTGCCGCTGTCGATCACTCTGCTCGTCGCCGCCGTCGGCATCCCGCGGTTCTTCCCCGATGCGTCCCCGCGCCGCGTGGTGCGGCTGGGCCTGCTCGCCATGTTCCTCGGGATCGTCGTTCTGCTGACCGCGATGGACGCGAGCGCGGACGCCACGATCGTGACCGTCCCGCTGCTCCTCGCCGGCCTCGGGATCGGCGCACTGGCGTCGCAGCTCGGTGCGGTGACCGTGTCCGCCGTTCCCGACGACCTGAGCCCCGAGGTGGGTGGGCTGCAGAACACCGCGACCTACCTCGGCGCGGCGATCGGCACGGCGCTGGCAGGTTCGATCCTCATCGGCGCGCTCACGACGTCGTTCCTGCAGGGTGTCGAGGACAACCCGGCGATCCCCGAGCAGGTCAAGTCCCAGGCCGACGTCCAGCTGGCCGGCGGGGTGCCGTTCCTGTCCGACGCCGATCTGGAGGCGGCGCTCACCCACGCCGGGGTCGCCCCGGACGTGACGGCGGCGGCACTGGACGTGAACGCACAGGCCCGGGTCGACGGCCTGCGTTCGGCCCTCGTGGTGCTGGCGCTCGTCGCGCTGGTCGGGGTGTTCTTCGCACGCCGGATCCCCACCCGGCCCCCGCGGTAGGGCACCCTCGTCGCCCTGACGGCCTACGGGTCATGGAGCGGCGCCGTCCGGCGCCCGCTCCCACCGCACCTCAGCGTGCAGTCCTCACCACGCGATCGGCAGTGAGGTGAGTCCGTAGATGACGTTGAACGAGCGGAAGCCCGGCTCGGCGTCGGTGGTGCGAAGCCCCGGGAAGCGCTGCAGCAGCGCCGGGAACGCGATCCGCATCTCCATCCGCGCGAGGGGCGCGCCGAGGCAGTGGTGGATCCCGTGCCCGAACGCCAGGTGCCCCATCGCCCCGCGCGTGATGTCGAGCTTGTCGGGGTCGGACAACAGCTCCGGGTCGCGGTTGGCCGCGGGCAGGGCGCACATGACGAACTCCCCCGCGGGGATCTTCTGCCCGGCGATCTCCACGTCGGTCGTGGTGATCTTGCCGGTTCCGGAGTGCACGATGCTCAGCCAGCGCAGCAGCTCCTCGACCGCGGCGTCCACGCGCTCCGGCTCGTCGCGCAGCAGCGCGAGCTGCTCGGGGTGGCGCAGCAGCGCGAGCGTGCCGAGCCCCAGCATGTTGGCGGTGGTCTCGTGTCCGGCGATCAGCAGGAGGGACGCGATGCCGCAGAGCTCGTCGAAGCTCAGCTCGTCGCCGTGCTCGCGAACGAGCATGCCCAGCATGTCCTCGCCGGGGTCGGCCTGGGCGCCCTTCACGAGGTCGGCCATGTAGGCGCGCGACTCCCGGCCCACCCGGATCCGCTCCTCGGCCGGCACCGAGAGGTCGAGCAGCCGGCTGCTGCGCTCCTGGAACTCGGACCGGTCCGCGTAGGGCACCCCGAGCAGCTCACAGATCACCAGCGAGGGCACCGGGAGCGCGAAGTCGGGGACGAGGTCTGCGGGCGGTCCGCTGCGCTCCATCGCGTCGAGGTGCTCCTCGACGATCTCGCGGATACGCGGCTCCAGCCTGCGCATCCGGCGCACGGTGAACTCCGGGGTGAGCAGCCGCCGCAGCCGCGTGTGGTCCGGCGGGTCGAACACGAGCAGGTTGCCCGCCCGCATCCGGGCCAGCTCCTCCTCGCTCACGTCCTCGAGGCCCGGCGGCCGCCGCAGCTCCGAGACCCGGAAGTTGCTGAACCGCTCGCTGTCGCTCAGCACCTCCCGAACGTCCGCGAAGCGCGTGACCATCCATCCCTCCAGGCCGAAGGGCGTGCGGATACGCCCGATCCCGGGGCCGTCCCGCAGCTCGGCGAGCTCTGGCGCCGGATCGAACGCGTCTCGCCGCATGTGGATGGGTAGTTCTTGCTCCCGGGTCACGGCAGCTGTCTCGGTCACGCAACCTCCCCTGCGACACGCGCCTGGTCAGCGCGCTCCGTGAAATGAACGATAGGCGCCTATCAGGTAGTTCCCATCCGGATTTTCCGTTCTCAGTGGTCCCTCAGCAGGCGCCCGGATCAGGAGCGACGCCAGGCTTTGCGGAGCGGGCCGTAGTCGATCAGGACGATCCCCTCCTCGCGGATGATGTCGCGGGCCCGCTGCGACGTCAGGAACTCGTGGTCGGTGCGGCGCACCAGCAGATCCTCCTCACCGAGGCCCGGATGCACCGCCCATTCGCTGAGTCCCGCCGGCAGCTCACGCAGGAGCCGTGCGTACCGCGCCTGCTTGCCCTCGACGTCGAGGCCGAAGCTGTCGAGGAATTCGTGATCGACGACGGGCACGCCACGGCGGCGCAGCCGTCCCCGTCCGCGCTCGAGCCAGACCCGGGTTGCCAGGCCGTACTCCTGTGCCAACGCCACGGTCAGGTCGAAGATGTCGGCTCGCCCGCCGTCCGCAAGACAGTGCCAGTCCAGATGCGTCGGCGTCAGGCCGGCATCCACCACTGCGTCGATCTGGGCGCGGAACTCGAGCTCCACCTCGTCGAGGCGGGCTCGAGCCAGAAGCGCGGGCACCTGGGCGGGCGCGAACAGCTCGCCTGCGTCGTCGAGCAGGGACGGCACCCGCTCCTTCGCGGTCAGCGGCCACCACCGGTCGCGATCCGTGTCGCACACGAGGGTGAGGTGGATCCC